>JAGVII010000505.1 GCA_020056155.1 Afipia sp. | reverse complement strand
TGGGGACTGATCAATCTCACCGTGCCGGAGGAGTCGCTCGAGAAGGCGACAATGGCGATTGCCGAAGAATTCGCGCAGGGGCCGACACTGGCGCACGCCGCGACCAAGGAGCTTGCTCACATTGCAGCCAGCGAAGGTGTTGCCGCAGCCGACGAGGCGATGGCGCGGGTACAGGCGCCGATCTGGGCATCGGAGGATCTGAAGGCCGGTCTTGCATCGTTCCGCAAGAATGGTCCCGGCCTCGCCAAGTTCGCGGGGCGCTGACATGAGCGGTCCTCTCAGCGGAATTCGTGTCGTCGATTTTTCCCGCGTGCTCGCCGGCCCCTTGTGCGCGCGCACGTTGCAGGACCTCGGCGCCGAGGTCATCAAGGTTGAACCGCCAAGCCCGGATGTGTCCCGCTTCGCGTTTCCGTCCACCGACGGCATGTCGGGTTACTACGCCCAGCAGAATGCCGGAAAGCGCAACGTCAGCATCAATCTCAACGTGCCCGGTGCTTATGATCTCGCGCTGAAACTTTGCGATACGGCGGATGTCGTCGTCGAGAATTTCCGCGCGGGAACGCTCGGCTTCTTCGGCCTCGATTATGAAACGTTGTCGAAGCGTAATCCGCGCCTGATCTACGCTTCGATCACGGGTTACGGGCAGGGTGGTCCGTGGCGTAGCCGGATGGCATATGCGCCGACGGTGCAGGCCGAGGCGGGGTTCACGGAAAACAGTGTGCGTCACTATGGTGAAGCGCTGACCGAGCCGCGTACGGACAGCCTTTCGCATGCCGACGTTTATGCCGGCCTGCAGGCTGTGATCGCGATCCTTGCAGCGCTCAACAGCCGTCAGGCCAGCGGCAAGGGCCAGTACATCGATGTGGCGATGGCCGCGACCCTGCTGGCCGTCAATGAGCGGGCCCATGTCGATCTTTCCGATGACGACATCGGTGCGGAGCCAGCGGTGCTTGGCGCGACGGACTGTTCGTTTTTCACCGGGCCGCAGGGTGAGCATTTCACCGTCGCGACCAGCATCATTGGAAGCCGCACGTTTCCTTCGTGGCTGCGTGCGATGCGGCGGGTCGATTTGATGGACGATCCGCGGTTTTCGTCGGCGGCGGCGCGCCGGCTGAATTTCGGCGCGCTGCATCAAATCATTCAGTCCTGGATGCTGACGTTTCCCGACATGGCGACGCTCGACGCCCAGTTCGATGAGGCCAAGATCGCGATGGGCGAAATCCGCTCCATCAAGGATCTGACAAAATCGGAATGGAGCGACTACTGGGGCGCCGTGCAGCTTGTACCGGATCGTAGCGGGGGCGAGTATCGCCTGCCGGGACGTCCCTGGCATTTCTCCGAGGACGAACTGACGCCAATCGGCACACCTGCATTTCAGGGTGAGCACAATCGCGCGGTGTTCGGCGAACTCGGTATCAGCCAGTCAGAGCTGGATCGTTTGACGGAAGCCGGCGTGCTTGTGGCACATCGCCGGGCTCTTGAGCCTGACGTGGTGACAAAGCCGCCCGAGGAATCCGGCCAGGCGGCCTGATTCAATCTGAGTTGTTCCACTGCATGAGCGGCTGCGATGTCCTCGCGGCCGCAACGAGAAACTGCATCCGGAGGAACTCGCGATGGGCGGCGATCGAATTGCTGATGCCCGGCATCAAGATCAACACGGGTCCGGATGATTTCGCGCCGATCAAATCCATGCATCTGCGCCGCCTGGTGCGCGAGCGATGGCGGCGTTCGGCAGGTTATCGAGGCCAGTTCCCCGCCCTTGAAATGGAGGGCGCTGGACAGACATGCATCCGGCTCTGATATATAGCGTGTATGATAACGCCGGATTCGAGGAATGAAGGGTTGCGATGGCGGATGTGAAGCGGAGCCGTATAGCCAACAGGGAATGTTCGGTAGCGCGTGCCATGGACGCAGTGGGGGACCGGTGGTCGATCCTGCTGCTGCGAGAAGCATACTACGGCGTCAAGCGGTTCGATGAATTTCAGTACTACATCGGAATAGCGCCGAACATCCTCAGCGCCCGCCTGAAGAAACTCGTCGATGCCGGCATCATGGCCCGGGTCCCGCTGCCCGAGCATGCGGGCCGATACGAATATGTATTGACCGAAAAGGGCAGGGCTTTCTTTCCGACCTACCTGGCACTGAAGAAATGGGGAGACGATTGGCTGGCAGAGCCCGCGGGGCCGCAGGTCGTATTCAACGATCGTTCCAATGGGCAGGAGATCAAGTATCCCGAACTCCTGACCGCCCGCGGCAAGCCGCTTCGGCTGGAGGACATCGAAATCGTTCCCGGCGCCGGTGCCGTGCCCTTCAACCGAAAGAGATTTGGCGCAGATAGCTCCAGCCCAGACGTCGACCGGGCAAAGGCTGGCGCAAAGTCGCAGCCGTCATCGAAGCGAAAGAGCAAATAGGCCTCTCGCTGGATGCGGCGACGCTCGCTTCCCGCATTCATGTCGCTTCGATCAGGGACGCCAGAGCCCTTGCGACCTCGGTCCTGACAAGGTGCTTGCGGTAGTCCGCAGAGGCGTAATGGTCTGACAGACATTCAGCCTGCTCGCTCGCCAGACGTGCTGCCTCTTCAATGATCTCGGGCGTGAGGCGTTTTCCGGTCAGGAATTCCATTGCCGGCTCGGCCGCGAAGGCGTGTCCGGCGGCGCCGGTGATGCCGATGGAAGCATGGGAGACGATGTCGCCTTTCAGGCCTACACACACCGCCACACCGACCACCGCATAGCCGCTCGCCGGATGCCGGATCTTCCGGTATCTGAATTTCGTTCCTGCCGAAGGGCGAGCAACGTGGATCGCCGTGAGGACTTCGCCGGGCTCCAGCGCAGTCGTGAATATGTCAATGAAGAAATCCTTTGCTGCGATGCGCCTGCGGCCGGCCGGGCCCGCGATCTCCAGTTCGGCATTCAGCGCGACGACAACGGCGGGCCAGTCGGCGGCCGGATCCGCGTTGGCCAGCGAACCGCCTATGGTGCCGCGGTTACGTACCTGAGGATCGGCGATCATGTCGGCGGCCAGATGAAAGATCGGCAGAACGCCACCAAGGGATTTGGATGCAAGAAGTTCGGCGTGGGTGGTCAGCGCGCCGATCCTGATCTGATCGGCGACTTCCATGCCCTTCAACTCCTGGATACTTCCGATGTCGATCAGAAGCGCGGGCGATGCCAGCCGCAGTTTCAATGTCGGGATCAGCGTATGGCCGCCGGCAACAAGCTTTGTACCGTCTGGGTCGTCCTGCAACAGGCCGATCACCTGTGAAAGCGAGGTTGCTCGAACGTAGTCGAACGATGCCGGGATCATTGGCTTGCTCCTGCGCGTGCTTGCTGAACCGCCGACCAGATACGCGGCGGCGTCATCGGCATATCGAGATGCGGAATTCCGAACGGCGACAATGCGTCGAGGACAGCATGGACCATGCAAGGGGGAGCCGCGATCGATCCGCTTTCGCCGATGCCCTTGACGCCGATCGGATTGGTGGGAGAGGGGGTCTCCTGAAACGATGACCGGATGTTGGGGACATGCTCCGCCCGCGGGACAGCGTAGTCCAGCAGTGAGCCGGTCATCAGCTGTCCCGTGTCGGGGTCGTAGCTGACTTCCTCATAAAGGGCCTGCGCGATGCCCTGCACGACGCCGCCGTGAATTTGTCCTGAGGCGAGCAAGGGGTTGATGATCGTGCCGACATCGTCCACGGCCACATAGTCGAGAATATCGACAATGCCGGTTTCGGGATCGACGTCGATATAGGCCATATGGATTCCCGATGGCGAACCCATGCCGGCTGGATCGTAGAACATCGTTTCGTCGAGTCCGGGCTCCATGCCGTCCGGCAGCTTGTGGCCGACATAAGCCATGCGGGCGACTTTGCTGAAGCTCAACGAGGCGATGTCCGTGCCTTGTACACTGAACTGCCCCGCTTGATACGAGATGTCCTTTTCGTCCACCTCCATCATGTTCGCCGCAATCTTCTTTGCCTTGGCGACGATCCGCTGTGACGAGACATGAACACTCGAGCCGCCGACCGACATGGAGCGGGAGTTGAAAGTGCCATGCCCGGCCTGAACCTGCCGCGTATCGCCCTGCACGATGTCGATATGCTCGATTGGAATCTGGAGCACATCGGCGGCGATCTGGGCCAGTGACGTGTTGTGGCCGTGCCCCTGACTCATGGAGCCGGAAAAGATCGTGGCGCGGCCGCTCGAGTCGATGCTGACCCGCGCGCTCTCCCATCCTCCGCGATTGAAGCCCATCAGCGACAGGCGGCGTGACGGCGCCATGCCGCACATGTGGGTATAGGCCGCGACACCGATGCCGCGATAACGTCCCAGGCTGCGCATCTGATCGCGTTCGGCGATCCGCTGGTCATACCTGAAAGCGGCCAGAGCCTTTTCCAGCAAGCCTTCGTAATTGCCGCTATCGTAGATCACGGCCATGCCGTTGTAGGGCCGATGCGGGAAGTCGGCACGTTGAATGAAGTTGCGCCTGCGCACCTCGACCTGATCGAGCTTGAGATGACGCGCAACTGCGTCGATGGCGCGTTCGGCGATGTATCCGGCTTCAGGACGGCCGTAGCCTCGGTAAGCATCGACAGGAACGGTGTTCGTCACCACCACCCTTGAGAAGGCCTCGTAATTATCGATCTTGTAGGTGCCGGTTCCGAAATTGATCGTATTCACGGTCGGGCCGCCCGACGCCATGTTCGACAGGTAGGCTCCGACGTTGCCGAGCGTCTCGACCCGTAGTCCCAGAATTTTCCCGTCGTTACGGAACGCGACCTCGATGGTTTCGGTATGAGCGCGTCCATGGCTTGTGGACTGATGACTCTCCGAGCGGGATTCCCACCACTTGACAGGCACGCCGAGCTGGCGCGCGAGATAAGGACAGAGCAGCTCCTCGGGATAAAGATGCATCTTCGCACCGAAGCCACCGCCGATGTCCGGAGCGACAACGCGAAGCTGATGCTCGGGAATGCCCACCGCATCGGCAATCCATCGCCGATGCATGTGAGGCACCTGGCTCTGGATATTGACGGTTAGCGTGCCATCGACATTCGGTTCGGCGAGAATGGAGCGCGTCTCCATGCAGGTCGGAATGAGCCGATTGTTGATCACGCGAAGCTTGATCACATGATCCGCCTCGCTGGCGGCTTTCTTGTAGTCGCCGCCGCCGGCCTTATAGAGCGTCGTGATGTTCTTTGGCACGTTGTCGTGGAGCTGGGGGGCGCCGTCTCGAATGGCGGCTTCCTCGTCGACAACGGCCGACAGCGTTTCGTAATCGACTTCGATGAGTCCGATGGTATCCTGCGCCTGCGCCTGCGTCTCGGCCACAACGACAGCAACGCATTCACCGACGAAACGAACGCGATCAACGGCGACCACCGGCCGGTCCGGGATTTTTGTTCCGGGGATGACCCAGTTGGGCTCTATCGAACCAATCTTCCCGACAAGGTCGGCACCGGACAAAACGAGGCGAACACCTGGCGCGGTCTGAGCCGCAGATAGATCAACATGCTTGATGATAGCATGAGCATGCGGCGACCGGAGAATCGCCATATGAAGCATGCCCGGCGACCTCATGTCGTCCGTGTAGCGTCCCTTTCCGGTAATGAATTTGAAGTCTTCGCGCCGCCGCAGCGGCTGACCCATATATTTGATGGCGGCTGCTTCAGTCATGACCTTGTGCTCCCGCTGCGAGCGACTCAACCGCGCGCACGATGTTGTGGTAACCGGTGCATCGGCAGATGTTGCCGGTGAGGTTGTGGCGGATGTCGTGTTCTGTCGGAGCCGGATGTTGCTTGAGCAGCTGTCGCACGCTCATGATCATTCCTGGCGTGCAGAATCCGCACTGCAACGCGTGGTGTTCGTGAAAGGCGGCCTGGATCGGATGCAGTTCACCACCCGCTGGCGCGAGACCCTCGATCGTTGTGATCGATGCGCCGTCGGCCATGACGGCAAGAATCGTGCAGGACTTGACCGCTTGCCCATCGATATCCACGGTGCAGGCACCGCATTGCGATGTATCGCAACCGACATGTGTTCCCGTCAGGTTCAGGTCGTCGCGAAGCAGATGGACCAGCAGTTTGCGCGCTTCCACTGAAGCCGTCTGGCTGACGCCGTTGACGGTCATGGTCACCACATGGCGCTTTTCATCAGTATGGATCACTTGTTCCTCCGATATTTTTTGCGGCTGCCGCGATGCGGCGGCTGAGTTCACGAGAGGCGGATATTTTCAATCTCAATGGCGACGACGACGGGCGCGTGCGCTGCGGTATCATCGGGGTTGCGCCGAAGTGCACGCCGCTTTGTCCAGATCTTGATCCCGTCACAGGATTTGTAGTCTCCGACGTAGTGGGCGGTTGGTGTATTGCCGGCGACCACGGCGCCGTAGTCTTGGCGGCTGACCAGACCTTCG
>JAGVII010000170.1 GCA_020056155.1 Afipia sp. | reverse complement strand
TTGCTGGATATTGCGTATATCCGTGGGATCGGCCCCCACCTTGAGCCGTTAAGGCAAAAGCGGACGAGAGCCGTCCCGCGAGCTATTGACTGCCGACTGAAGCGAACCTGCGCGCGGCCCGTTGCTGGCTTGCTGCGCGCGCCGCATCGTAATCATGCGTCATGCGGTCGATCACGCCCGCAGCCGGCTCGACACGCTCGACATCGCCAACGCCCTGCCCCGCGCTCCAGATATCCCGCCATGCCTTCAGCGTCTCGATCTCCTTCAGGAGATTGAAACCGTCATGCTTCGGCTCCGGCCTGAAGCCGCTGCGTTCGAGGCTTTTGCGGAGCATGTTGGCGGGAAGGCCAGTGACTTCGGCCGTCAGCTGAATGTCGTCGGCGTTGCTATCGATCAGCATTTGCCGGTAATCATCCGCCGCCATGCTCTCCGTCGCCGCGATAAAGGGCGTACCGACATAGGCGAAGTCGGCGCCGAGCTCTTCCGCAACATGGATCAGGCGGCCATTCGAGATCGCCCCGGCGAGAACAAGGGGTCCGGCGAAGAATTTACGAACGGCGGTGACGAATGCGAAGGGGTTGAGCCAACCGGTGTTGCCGCCGGAGCCGCCACACAACAAAATCAGACCATCAACGCCGGTTTCCGCCGCGCGTTGGGCGTGTTTGAGCGAGGCGACGTCGGAGAAAACCAAGCCGCCGTAGCTCTTTACGGCGGCAACAACACGACCCGGATGTCCGACGCTGGCAATCACCAGCGGCGACTTGTGTTTGACGACCAGATCGACGTCTTCCGCCAGCCTGGTGTTGGTTGGATGGACGATCAGGTTCGCTGCATAGGGAGCCGCGTCCGGCTGCAACTCGGCCGTGATCCTCGCGAGCCATTGATCCAGGATTGCCGTCGACCGCGCATTAAGGGTCGGAAAAGAGCCCGCGACGCCGGCCTGGGAACAAGCGATGACAAGGTCGGGACCCGATACGAGAAACATCGGCCCAACCAGAACGGGCAATTTGAGCTGGGTGCGGAGTTGCACAGCAAGATTGGGGTCGCCCAGCATTCGTTCACGCCGTGAATTGGTCGCATGAAAAGCGTCAAAAATCTATTTGACTTGCAAGTAAGTATTATGCCTGATTGGTCATAACGCAACGAAAATAACTACGCGCGCGCTTTGAACGACTGCGCGACTACGGAGGAGACATGAGCGCCGAAGCGGCGACCCATGCGGAGCCCAACGTGAGCGGTATGCGGCCGATGCTGACCGCAGACCGTCTGCGAATGTCGTTCGGCGGCGTTGTCGCCCTGAACGAAGTCTCGATCGAGATCAGGCCCGACGAGCCCATTGCGGTTATCGGCCCCAACGGCGCCGGCAAAACCTCGCTGATGAACTGTATGAGCGGCTTCTATCGACCGCAGCAGGGCCGCATCGTGTTCGATGGTGAGCAGATGGTCGGCCGAAGCGTCCATCAAATCGCGCGATCCGGATTGGCGCGGACGTTTCAGGGAACGCACATCTTTCCCGGCATGACCGTGATCGAGAACATCCTGATCGGGCGGCACATGCATATGCGCAGTTCGATTTTGCAGGCCTTCGTGCATTTTCACTGGGCCCAAAAGGAGGAAGCGCAGCACCGCGAGGTCGTCGAGGAAATCATTGAATTGCTGGAAATCGAATCGATCCGCCATCAGCCGGTCGGAACACTTGGATATGGCTTGCGCAAGCGTGTCGACCTCGGCCGCGCGCTCGCGCAGGAACCGAAAATTCTGCTGATGGACGAGCCGATGGCCGGGATGAACAACGAGGAAAAGGAAGACCTCGCCCGGTTCATCCTCGACGTACGCTAGGCGCGCGGCATCCCCGTCGTACTCGTCGAGCACGATATGGGTGTGGTCATGGACCTCGCGGACCGCATCTACGTACTAGATTTCGGGAAAATGATCGCGACCGGAACGCCCGCCCAGATTCAGCGGGACCCGCTGGTCATGAAAGCTTACCTGGGCGAAAAATGACCTCAGCCGCCACACCAATGAAAACATTGCCGCAGGCATTCGTCGACCGGGCCACGGCGGAGCCCGAGCGGCTAATCGCGCGTCACAAGTATCGGGGCATCTGGCGTGAGTTCCGTTACGGCGACGTGCTCGAGCGCGTCCGCAACCTGGCGGTTGGATTGCAATCGATGTCGTTTGCGCGCGGCGAGACGGTCGCCATCATCGGCGAAAACGAGCCCGAGAATTTTTGGATGGAGCTTGCCGTGCTCTCGCTCGGCGGCAAGGTCGTCTCGCTCTACCCCGACCTCACAGTCGGTGAAATCGAGTACCTCCTGAACGACAGTCAGGCGGTTTACTTCGTAGGCCAGGACCAGGAGCAGATTGACAAGGGGCTCGCAGTACTCGGCAGCGTCCCGACATTGCGCAGGCTGATCTACTGGGATGATACCGGCATGTGGTCTTACCGGCAGCCGAGCCTCATGAAGCTCGAGCACATGGAAGACGAGGGACGCAAGCGGAACGCCGCCGAGCCGGGGTTGTTCGATAGCCTTGTCGCATTGGGCCAGCCTGACGACATCGCCATCCTGTCCTACACATCCGGCACGACGGGGCGTCCCAAAGGCGTCATTATCACGCACCGTTATCTGATCGACAACGCGCATCGATTGGTGAACGGCACCGACCTGACGCCGGGCATGGATTACCTCACCTACATTGCGCCTGCCTGGGTCACCGAACAATTGTTCGGTGTTACGATCGGCGTCACCTTGCCGCTGGTGGTCAACTTTCCGGAGTCGCCGGAGCAGGTTCTGGCCAATCTCCGCGAACTCGCGGTCGAGGCGATGGTGTTCGCACCCCGGCAATGGGAGAGCCTGGCCTCGACGATCCAGGCAAAGATGCTCGACGCGGGGCCAATCCGCCGCCGCATTTACGAATGGGGCGTCAAGATCGGACGCAAGGTCAACGTCGCTCGGCTCGACGGCAAGCCGGTACCATTGGCAGCCCACTTGGCATTTCCGATCGCGGAGACTTTGGTTCTGAAGCCGTTGCGCGACAAGCTCGGCCTGACGCGCGTGAAGGTCGCGCTGAGCGGCGGATCAACCATGGCGCCCGATGTGTTCCGGCTGTTTCACGCCATCGGCGTACCCTTGCGCAATATTTACGGTTCGACCGAGATCGGCATCATGACGATTCACAAGGGCGAACGCTACGACCTCGAAACCGTCGGCCACTGGCTTGAAGCCCACCCCGCAACAGCGGCGCTGGAATGGAAGGTTTCACCGGACGGCGAACTGCTCGTACGCGGTGGATCTTTCTTTCAGGGCTATTTCGGCAAGCCCGACAAGACCACCGAACGAATAGATGGCGGATGGTACCGGACCGGCGACGCTGTTTCCGTCACTACCTCCGGCGAGTTGGTTTTCCTCGAGCGGATCGAGGATCTCGCCAAGCTGAGTTCCGGTCAAAGCTATCCACCGCAATTCATCGAAACGCGGCTGCGCTTCAGTCCGTTCATCAAGGACATCATGACGCTTGGCGACGCGTCGCGGGACTACATCGGAGCGTTGATCAATATCGACATGGGTGTGGTATCGCGGTGGGCGGAGGAACGCAGGCTGGCTTATTCGACATTCGCCGACCTCTCGCAAATGACAGCCGTAGCCGATTTGATCCGCGAAGAGATCGTCCGCATCAACAAATTTCTGCCCGATCATGCACAAGTCCGGCGATTTGCGAATTTTCCCAAGGAACTCGATCCGGACGAGGGCGAATTGACCCGCACGCGCAAGCTACGACGTGAATTTCTGGTGCAACGCTATGCAGAATTGATCGACGGCCTCTACGCCGGCAAAGATCGCGTGGCGCTCTCAATCCCCGTCACCTACCAGGATGGACGCCGCGGAACGATGGCGGCCAACGTGCTGATTCATTCCGTCGACGCGGCCCCTCTGGTCGCCACGGCGGTGCAGGCGCGGCGCAAAATGGCCGGGATGTCATGATGATCGACTTTCTGAATTACCTGATCAACGGTTCGCTGGTAGGGCTCCTTTACGCCCTTATCGCGATGGGCTTCATTGTCATCTACCGCGCGTCGAAGGTGTTCAACTTTGCGCAAGGCGAGCTCGTCGTGTTCGGCGGCTTCATCGTCTGGTGGATGGTGATCCAAACCGGACTGCCACTGTTCGTGGCGCTTCCGCTGGCGATGGCGGTATCGGCGATATTCGGGCTTATCATCGAGCGCATCTTTTTTTCGCGTATCGTCGGCGAGTCCAGTTTCGCGATGGTGATGGTGACGATCGGCCTGCTGATTCTCATCAGGGGCCTCATCCTTTTGATATTCGGACCGCAGGTCCGGCCGTTTCCGATCATCTTCGCGTTGAAGCCGGTGATCATCGGCGACATCCTGATTCCGCGGTCACTGCTGATCGGCGCCGTGATCACGGTGATCGTCGGACTGGGCCTGTCGTGGTTCTTCAACAACACCCGCGCCGGACTCAAAATGACCGCGGTCGCCGAGGATCATCAGGTCGCGTTGTCGATGGGAATCTCGGTGAAACGCTCCATCGCTTTCGCCTGGGCGCTGGGCGCCGTATTGTCGACCCTCGGCGCGATCATCTACCTCAGCGGCAAGTCGCTGAATTTCCTGGCGTCGGACATCGGGCTTTCGGCGCTGCCGGTGGCCCTGCTCGCCGG
>JAGVII010000734.1 GCA_020056155.1 Afipia sp. | reverse complement strand
CACGGTCCGTCGTCCGAACAGGCCTTGCGGCATGGCGAACAGGACGAGAAGGATAACGATGAAGGCGAAGGCGTCCTTGTATGACGAACTGATGTAACCAACCCCCAGCGCTTCGAGCAGCCCGAGCAGCAATCCGCCCGCAACAGCGCCAAGCGGATTGCCCATGCCGCCGAGCATCGCGGCCGCAAATCCCTTCAGCGCCAGCAGCGTACCGACATCGTAACTCGTGAGCGTGATCGGCGTGATCAGGACACCGGCGACCGCGCCGATGGCCGCCGATCCTCCGAACGCCAGCGCCATGACGGTCGCCGTGTTGATGCCGACCAGGCGCGCTGCAAGCTTGTTCGCGGCGGTCGCAAGCACGGCCTTCCCGAGCACCGTGCGCTCCAGAAACACATACAGCAGAAGGACGATCACGCCCGTACCGCCCAGCACCCAGAAACTCTGCGGCTGGATGGCGGCCCCGAGCAGATTGACCGGCGTGTCGCCGGAGATGCTCGGAAGCTTGTGGAACTGCTTGTCGAACAGGATCTGCGCCGCGCCGCGCAACAAAATCGACGCGCCGATGGTGATGATGATCAGCGTAACCGGCGATGCATCCCGCGCGGGCTCGATGGCGAGCCAGTATAACAAAAGGCCGACAACGACAGCCACGCACACAGCCAGAAGGGCCGCGAGCGGCAGCGGAACGCCGGCAGCGGCGGCGAACACCGTCACCATTCCCCCCAGCATCACGAACTCGCCCTGGGCGAAATTGACGACGTCGGATGCGTTGTAGACCAGCGTGAAACCGAGGGCGACGAGGGCGTAAACCGCGCCCACGGTCAGTCCGGAAACAAGAAACTGGACAAGCTCTGGCATTTCCGCTCCACGAACGACGATGACAGCCGAAGGCTGCCGTTCCCGGCGTTTGACTCATTCAGGCAGAGAGATGGTGCCCCCGGATGGCGATCCGAACCATCCGGGAGCATCAATACCGATGCATACGCAGCGGGCTTACGAACCCGGCTTGATCATCGACCAGTCGCCGCCCTTGATTTCCAGCATGCGGAACGCAGAGAGATCAAGGCCGAGATGATCTGTCGGCGACATGTTCACAATGCCGCCCGTGCCGACGAAACCCTTGGTCTTCTCGATTTCATCGCGGATCTTCTTCGGGTCGTTTGAACCGGCCCGCTTCATGGCGTCGACCAGGATGTACAGGCCGTCATAGGCATGGCCGCCGAAGGTCGAGACCGGGCTCTTCGCGGTGTCCTCGTAGGTCTTCTTGTAATCGACGACGACCTTCTTCTGCGGATCGTTGTCCGGCAGCTTGTCACCGACCAGCAGCGCGGCGGCCGGGAGGCGAACGCCTTCGGCAGCTTTACCCGCCAGATCGATGAAGCTCTTGGAGGCCACGCCGTGGCTCTGATAGAGCGGCGTCGCGGTCATGCCGAGCTGCGCATAGTTGCGGGTCACGATTGCCGGTCCCTGCCCGAAGCCCGGATTGACGATGGCCTGAACGCCCGCGGTGTTCTTGATCTTGGTCAGCTGGCCGGTCATGTCGCTGTCGCGCGGACCGTAGCTTTCCTCGGTGACGATCTTGATGCCGTAGTTCGGCGCAACCTTGGTGCACTGGGCCTTCATCGAAGCGCCAAAGCCGTCGGTGCCCGAGATCATGGCAATGTTCGTGAGCTTGCGCTGCTTCAGGTTCTCGAAAATCTTCTCGCACGCCATCTTATCGGTGTGCGGCGTCTTGAAGACATACTTGCGGACCGGATCGATGATTTCGACCGCGCCGCCGAATGAAATGAACGGAACCTGGGCTTCCTCGAACACCGGGATCATCGCCATGGTCGTGCCGGTGGTCGAACCACCCGCCATTGCGACGACCTTGTCGTCCTCAATCAGACGGGTGGCGAATGTGCGCGCCTTGTTCGCATCGCCGCCGTCGTCATAGATGATGAGTTCGATTTTCTTGCCATTGACGCCGCCAGCCGCGTTGATCTTGTCAACATACATCCGCAGCGTCTTGTCTTCAGGTTCGCCGAGGAACGAGGCCGGACCCGTCACTGAAAGGACGGAACCGATCTTTACGGTCTGCTGCGCGATTGCGGAACCACTGAACGCCAATCCGGCGGCACCGGCGGCCAATAACAGTCTGAGTGCTGAAGTCGGCTTCATCATAGTCTCCTCCCTGAATGATGGGCGCCCGTTTTTTGGAGAGCTTGCCCGGCGCATCTTGGTCGTCACATCGGCGAATTGTCCCATGTGATTTGATGCGCTTCTGCTCCATCAATATAATTGACCGAACGGTTGGTCAATAGTAATATGCTTTCCAACGGCTGACAGAAACAGGCCGATTGGGAGGATGCTGTGGACAAGGATGTGGTCCTGACCGAGGTCCGCGACGGATATCGCGTCATTACGCTCAACAGGCCGGACAGTCTGAATTCGTTCAATCGCAGCGTTCACGCCGCGATGAATGCAGCCTTGAACGATGCGGAAGCCGACAAGGCATGCCGCGCGTTGCTTCTCACCGGTGCGGGACGCGGTTTCTGCGCCGGACAGGATTTGTCCGAGGTTGAGTTCATTCCCGGCCAGAAGCCCGATCTCACGGTCACGCTCGACCGGAATTACAATCCCCTCATCCGCAGGCTGCGGAAACTGCCGCTCCCTATCGTCTGCGCGGTAAATGGCGTGGCTGCGGGCGGCGGAGCCAATATTGCCTTTGCCTGTGATATCGTTTTGGCAGCGCGTTCCGCGAAGTTCATTCAGGCCTTCT
>JAGVII010000691.1 GCA_020056155.1 Afipia sp. | reverse complement strand
GCGCGCTTGAACTGGTCGTCGGCCCATCCGGCCCAGAGAAATTCCTTGGGCCGCAGCATCCTCTCGTAGCGGCACAGCAGCAGCGCATCCAGCATCCCCTGAAGGATGGAATGGTCGGTCCTGGCCTGCCATTTCGCCGGGCCCGACGCAGGGATCAGCTTGCCGCCGGCGAGTTCGTCGAGATATTCGGCGATCACATAGGAATCGACGATGACCTGACCGCTGTCGAGGATCAGCGCCGGAATCTTCCGCAACGGGCTCACGTTGCGCGCATACTCTTCGTTCTCGGTGACCGGGATCGCCTTGATCGGAACAACAAACTCGATCCTGTCGAACAGGCCAAGCTCCATCGCCGCGATACGGATCTTGCGCGCGAACGGAGATGCCGGTGAGTAGGCAAGCTTCATGGGATGTTCCTGACTGGACGACATGAATGGCTGGCTCCGGCGTGCACGCCGGAGCATTGAAGGTGTCCCGATTACGCCGCGACGACTTCCTGACGCTGCGCGCCGAGACCGTCGATACCGAGGGTGACGACGTCGCCGACATTGAGGAATTTCTGCGGCTTCATGCCCATGCCGACGCCGGGCGGCGTGCCGGTGGTGATGATGTCGCCGGGATGCAGCGTCATCAATCCGGAGACATAGGAGATGATCTTCGGGACGTTGAAGATCATGGTCGCGGTCGAGCCGGTCTGGCAGCGCGTGCCGTTGACGTCGAGCCACATGCCGAGCTTGTGCACGTCCGCGATTTCATCGGCGGTCACGAGCCATGGGCCGACCGGCCCGAAGGTGTCGTGCGACTTGCCCTTGGTCCATTGTCCGCCGCGCTCGATCTGGAAGTTGCGCTCCGAGACGTCGTTGCAGACCGCATAGCCTGCGATATGCTTCAGCGCGTCGGCCTCAGAGACGTACTTGGCCTTGGTGCCGATGATGATGGCGAGTTCGACTTCCCAGTCCAGCTTGGTGGATTCACGCGGCTTCTCGACGGCGTCGTTCGGCCCGCACAGGCTAGTGTTGGCCTTGAGGAAAACGATTGGCTCGGACGGGATCGCCATGCCGGCTTCGGCAGCGTGATCGGCATAGTTCAGGCCGATAGCGACGAATTTGGTGATGCTGCCGACCGGCGCGCCGAGGCGCGGATTGCCGTCAACCAGCGGCAGGGAGGCAGGATCGACGGCGGCAATCTTGGCCAGACCTGCGGGCGATAGCGCCTCGCCGTTGATGTCCTTGACCAGGGCCGACAGATCGCGAATGCGGCCCGAGCGGTCGAGCAGTCCAGGCTTCTCCTGACCCATGGCGCCATAACGAACCAGTTTCATAGTCAGTTCCTTTTCGTTCTTGTCCGATGTTTCATTCGTCGGATGTTTCTTGCGACAGGGCGCGGCGAAATTCAACCTTCAGTGTCCTGAATCCGAAGTTTGCTTCATATTGCAGCGCGCTCATTTCAGGTGTGGTTGCGGTCCGCGATCAGTTTGAAGGCATCCCCGTCGTGCGCCAGATGGCCGGGCTCGTAATGACCGCCGAATACCAGCGTCGGCGTGTCTGCGAAGCGTGAAAACAGCATCTTCCGCGCCTCGATGGACTGGACGGGATCGGAATCCGCCGTCGATGACCAGTCGAGGTGAGCCATCTGGCAGGGATGATGCGCGACGTCGCCGGTCAGCAGCGCCTTCTGGCCGTCCGACTTGATGAGAACGCTCATATGGCCCGGGCTGTGTCCGGGCGTCGCGATCAAAGATACCTCGTCGCCGATACGATGATCGCTGCCGATGAGATCGACTCGCCCGGCATCGACGACCGGCTGAACCGAATCCTCGAACACCGCCTTGTGTTCGCCAGCAGGACTGTGCGCGGCCCAATGGTCATATTCGGTCTTGCCGAACAGATAGCGGGCGTTGGCGAATGTCGGCACCCATTTGCCGTCGTTTAGCTTCGTATTCCAGCCGACGTGATCGACGTGAAGATGGGTGCAAAGAACGGTATCGATGGTGTCGGCGGGATAGCCTGCTGCGGCGAGGTCATTGAGGAACGGCTTATCGAGTCCATTCCAGGCGGGTACAGAGCGGTTCGCCTTGCCGTTGCCGATGCAGGTATCGACAATGATTTTGTGGCTCGGCGTTTCCACGATCCATGACTGGACGTTGAGCTTGAGGCGGCCTTCTGCGTTGGCGTAATGCGGCACCAGCCACGGCATTTTCTGGGCTTCTTCTGGCGTCGCCTGCGGAAGAATGAATCGCGTGCCGCCTGTAGTCCCGATTTCCACGACGTTGGTAATTTTGACGCGGCCCACAGTCCATTGCATCAAGCCAGCTCCCGATTGTTCTTGGCTCACCCTCGGGCTGAGCCCGAGGATCTGTTTTGCGGGGTCGCGCTCTGTGCGCTTACATCGTGCCGGGGAAAGCGCCGCCGTCCATCAGCAGGTTCTGTCCGGTGATGAAGCCAGACTTGGCGCCGCAGAGAAACGCGCAGGCGAGGCCGAATTCCTCCGGATCGCCGAAGCGTCCCGCCGGATTCGCCTTCATCCGCTGCTTGAGCACTTCGTCGGGCGAAATGCCCTGCGCCTTGGCAGCCGCTTCGAGCATCGGTCCGCGCACGCGGTCGGT
>JAGVII010000585.1 GCA_020056155.1 Afipia sp. | reverse complement strand
CTGCGGGCGAGTCCGACGTTCCGCAGTTTTGCGGCGGGTTTGTAGGAGGACAGTCAAGCGACGTTCAAACTTTCGGGTTAGGCTCGCTGCGGGGCCGTTTCATCGCAGCGTGAGCGTGCAGGACCGGCCAACGATGGACGTCTACTTCGTGAAGGAGGACAGATGCCGCTCGCCCCCTCAAGTGCTTCCATCGATACCGTTCAGGATACACATCTGGTCGATCTTGCGCTCCAGGGCGGCGGTTCTCATGGCGCCTTCACTTGGGGCGTGCTCGACCGGCTTCTTGAGGAACCATGGCTCCGGATCGACGGCATTTCCGGCACCTCCGCCGGTGCGATGAATGCAGTGGTGTTGGCAGATGGATATGCCGCAGGCGGAGCGGAAGGCGCGCGGACGGCCCTCGAACTGTTCTGGCGTCGTGTCTCTCACGCCGCCCGGTTCAGTCCCATCCGGCGAAGTCCGCTGGATATTCTGCTGGGCAGATGGACACTCGATAACTCGCCATTCTTTGTTGCCTTCGATATGGCCGCGCGGCTGTTCTCGCCTTACGACCTGAACCCGCGAGGCGCCAATCCGCTCAGGGAAATTCTGGCCGAGTGCGTTGATTTCGAGCGGGTGGCGAAGTCGTCCATTCGTCTGTTCGTCACCGCGACCAATGTCCGCACAGGGCGCGGTCGTGTCTTTCGCAATGCCGAGATGACCCCCGACGTCCTGCTCGCGTCGGCCTGTCTGCCGACGCTGTTTCAGGCGATCGAGATCGACGGTGAAGCCTATTGGGATGGCGGCTATTCGGGCAACCCGACCATCACCCCGCTGGTTCGGGAGTGCAAATCGCAGGATACGCTGCTCATCGCGGTGAACCCGGTCGAACGCGAGGGCACACCACGTTCGGCACGCGAGATTCTCGATCGGCTGAACGAGGTCTCCTTCAATGCCACGCTGCTGAAAGAGCTGCGCATGATCGCCTTGCTGCGGCAGGTCGTCGATGCCGGCACCGGGGAAGGGGCATTGTGGGCGGGAATGCGCATTCACCTGATCGCCAGCACAGCCGTCGACAAGCTTGGCGCATCATCGAAGTTCAACGCGGAATGGGATTTCCTGACCCTGCTGCGTGACGAGGGACGACGTTCGGCCGAAACCTTCCTGACGACCCATGGTCCGAACGTGGGCAAGCGATCCACGCTCGACCTCGATCGTTTGCTGGACGAGGTTTGAACCATGGGCCTCCTGGGAATTCTCCTCGCGCTCGGATTGCTGATCTGGCTCGCCTATCGCGGCTGGAGCGTGCTCCTGCTTGCGCCGGCAGCGGCACTTGTCGCGGCGGCGGTGTCACGAGAGCCGTTGCTTGCCCATTGGACCCAGACCTTCATGGGCAGTGCGGCGCAGTTTCTCGCGCAATTCTTTCCGCTGTTCCTGCTGGGCGCGCTGTTCGGAAAACTGATGGACGACAGCGGATCGGTCGAAGCGATCGCGCGTTTCATGACCGAGAAGCTGGGTCCGCGGCGCGCCATGCTGGCGGTGGTGCTTGCAGGCGCCATCGTGACGTATGGCGGTGTCAGCCTGTTCGTCGCGTTCTTCGTGCTGGCGCCGATGGCCCAGGCACTCTTCCGCGCGGCCAACATTCCACGGCGGTTGATGCCGGCCGCGATCGCACTCGGCACCTCGACATTCACGATGACGGCATTCCCGGGCACGCCTGCGATTCAGAACGCGATACCGATGCCGTTCTTCGGCACCACGCCGTTTGCCGCGCCGGGGCTCGGCATCATTGCCTCTGCCATCATGCTCGGATTTGGCCTGTGGTGGCTCGCCCGTGCCGAGGCGGCTGCGCGCCGGTCCGGCGAGGGCTATGGCGATGGCGCCGACGCGGCTCCACGTCTGGCCGCCGACGATCAGAAAATTCGTGAACGAGCGACGACTGCGCGGGAGTTTGACCCTGCGGAAATCGGTCACGGCCACCATACCGATGCCGTTGTGCCGATCGGCGTGGCGGTGCTGCCGCTCGCCGTGGTGGTGAGCGTCAATCTCCTCATGTCGCTGGTGATCCTCCCAAGGCTCGACTTTTCCTTTCTGGCGGAAGAGCGCTGGGGCAGTTCTTCGTTGTCCGCAGTGGCCGGCGTGTGGTCGGTCGCGGTCGCGCTTGCGGCTGCGATCGCGACACTGGTCGTGGTCAATCGCCGGCGGTTGCCGGCCCTGCGGCTCAGCATGGATGCCGGGGCCAATGCGTCCGTCCTGCCGGCCTTCAGCGTGGCCAGCCTTGTGGGTTTCGGAGCCGTTGTCGCAATGCTGCCCGCGTTTGCGGCGGTACGCGACTGGGTGCTTTCAATTGGAGGCGGGCCGCTGGTTTCACTTGCCGTTGCGACCAACGTGCTTGCGGCTCTCACCGGCTCGGCGTCGGGCGGCATGACGATCGCGCTCGATGCGCTCGGCAGCACTTACATGCGCATCGCGGCGGAACAGGGCATCGACCCGGCGCTGATGCACCGGGTGGCGGCCATTGGCTCCGGCACGCTCGACAGTTTGCCGCATAACGGTGCGGTTGTGACATTGCTCGCGGTTTGCGGATCGACACACCGCGAAAGCTATATGGATATCGTGATGGTCGGCATCGCTGGTGCACTGATCGCGCTGGCGGCGGTTATTGCTTTGGGGTCTGTGTTCGGGTCGTTCTAGTGCTGCCTCGCAGGACCGATTGGCGAGATCGGGACCGGGCGGAGCCTCTCTCGACGCGGTGCCGCCGGGCTGCTAAAAACCTTCGTCGAGCGAAGAAAAGCTCAAATATTTCAACGCTTTTCGATGTGAATCGCCAAGAACGCGACCCTATCCAGAGCCGTCCCATGAACGCACCTGTCAAACCTTCAAAGCTCATCAAAGGCGCCACCGGCGACTGGGAAATTGTGATCGGGCTGGAAATCCATGCCCAGGTGACCTCCAACTCCAAGTTGTTCTCAGGCGCCTCGACCGAGTTCGGCGGCGCGCCGAATGATCACGTCTCGCTGGTGGACGCGGCGATGCCCGGCATGCTGCCCGTCATCAATGAGGAATGCGTCGCGCAGGCGATCCGCACCGGCCTCGGCCTGAAAGCGCAGATCAACCTGAAGTCGACCTTCGACCGGAAGAACTATTTCTATCCGGACCTGCCGCAGGGCTACCAGATCAGCCAGTACAAGTCGCCGATCGTCGGCGAGGGCGAGGTCGTTATCGAGTTGCGCGACGGCCAAAGCATCACGGTGGGCATCGAGCGGCTTCACCTGGAGCAGGACGCGGGCAAATCGCTGCACGACCAGCATCCGACCATGTCGTTCGTGGACCTCAACCGCTCCGGGGTGGCGCTGATGGAGATTGTCTCCAAGCCGGACATGCGCTCGTCGGAAGAGGCGCAGGCCTATGTTGCGAAGGTGCGGAGCATTCTGCGTTACCTCGGCACCTGCGACGGCGACATGGAGAAGGGCAACCTGCGCGCCGACCTCAACGTCTCGGTCCGCAAGCCCGGCGATCCGTTCGGCACCCGCTGCGAGATCAAGAACGTCAATTCGATCCGCTTCATGGGCCAGGCGATCGACTACGAGGCACGCCGCCAGATCGGTATCCTCGAAGACGGTGGCAGCATCGATCAGGAAACCCGGCTGTACGATCCGAACAAAGGCGAAACCCGCTCGATGCGCTCCAAGGAAGAGGCGCACGACTATCGCTATTTCCCGGATCCCGACCTGCTGCCGCTGGAGTTCACTCAGGACTATGTCGGTGCGCTAAAAGCGAAACTTCCCGAACTGCCTGACGAGAAGCGCGAGCGCTTTATGGCCGACTTCGGCCTGACGCCTTACGACGCCAGCGTGCTGGTCGCCGAGCGCGAAAGCGCGGACTTCTATGAGGCGGTGCTGGGCAAGCTCGCGGACAAGGCGCGCGACGGCAAGCTGGCCGCCAACTGGGTCATCAACGAACTGTTCGGCCGCCTCAACAAGGAGGGGCAGGATATTTCTGCCTCGCCGGTCTCGGCGGAGCAGATGGCCG
>JAGVII010000499.1 GCA_020056155.1 Afipia sp. | reverse complement strand
GCCGACATCTCGCGCAGCTCGAGCGGGCTGCGCAGCGGCCGCGGCGTGTAGTGGGGAGACCAGACGCGCGGCGCGAATATCCCCTGCCCGGGCCGCTGGATTGGTGTCTGGTAGACCTGCGTTGTCTCGCCCAGCACCTCCGACACGAACTCCGACGTCACGAGGTCGTTGATCTGGATGAACAGCTTGATCTGGGAACCGGACACCGTCGTGATGCGCGTGTTCGTAGAGCTCATCGAGCTGCGCAATGTCCTGCATGATGATGGCCATGCGGAAGCCATAGCCGGCGCTGATCGTGATCTTCGAGATCAGCGAGTCCATCCTTCCGACATGATAGAACTCGTCGAGCATCAGCAGCACTTGGTGTGGCTCGTCCTCGCGGGGGATCTTCACCATCATCAGATCATGGACCTGCTGAAACAGGATGCGGATCAGCGGTCGGAAGATCGATAACTGTGCGATGGTGCAACCGATGAAGATCGTCATCGGCCGGCGGCGTAGCTCGCGAATGTCGAAGTCTGAGGTCTCCGTTGCCGCTGAAATCAGCCCGTTGTTCCAGAGCGACATCGCCATGTTGACATTGAAGACGGCGCTGTTGCGCGTCTCCGGCTCGAGCGCGATATATTGATTGAAACTGTCGACGACCCATGTCGGCAAATGTTGTCGCTCTCCTTGGTCGCTCTTGAAGGCAATGAGCGGCAGGTAGTTCTTCTGGACCGGGTTGATCTCCCGCGTATCCTCGATGGTGATGATGCGCTCGTCGACCGGCACTTCCTTGAGGATCGCATTCACGAACGTGGTCTTGCCCGAGCTCGTCCCGCTCGACAGCAGGATCGAATAGCGGTTGATCACGGCGAGGCGGATGAATTGCCATCTTGCGCCGGAGCAATCGGATTCTGAAATCCGGCCCGGCCTCTACCTGAAGCCCCCGAATCTCACGGAGCAGCGCATCGATCCAAAGACGGCGTTCTGGGTCACGAAGCATGTCTTGAAGATGAGTGGCATGCCGGCCTGGGGGCTCGGGCACGATGATGCGGCCATCTGGAGTATCGTCGCTTTCGTCACCAAGCTGCCCGGCCTGTCCGCAGAGCACTACAAGGACATGGTGGCGAGGGCACCGCCGGACGAAGAGATGGAGTCGATGAACAAGGGCGGCGATAAGAAACCGGATAAAGGCGGGAAGGCCGGGGCCGGGATGCAGACTGCGCAGAGGGGCGAACACAAGCACTGAGCCGAAGGCGAGCGTTGGTCGGCCGGAGGAAGCGGAGGATGTGGATGGAAGACGACAATAGATCGGCGCCGCGCCACCGGATCCCGAAGGCCGCGACGATTTCCTTCGGGGGAGGGGCGATTAGCTGCACGGTGCGCAACCACTCGGCAACCGGCGCGTCGCTTGGGTGGCGTCGCCGTCCGGAATTCCCGACACTCGGCGTTCGGTTCAGCAACCGGAATGGCGAGGCCTGAGCCGACGTCTTAGCTAGGCGGATACCCAAGTTGCATAGCGGGCGGCTGCTCGGAGTTTCAATGACCGTGGCCCGCCGGCTCCTCCATACGAAATTCCTGAATGTCCTCTTTGCCGTCCGCCGACAAAATAAGCCGCGCGTCAAACTCATGTGGTTCGGCGGGCGCCGACGCGCTTTCGAGCATCGAAGGATTTGACGAAGAGGTGAAGAGCACAAGCGTCTCGGCCTGTCCGGCGCGGTCAATGATCACGGTCGCACTCAGCTCGTCGACGAAACGATTCAGCGTGAGTCGCATCCGCTCGCCCGCCGGTGTATCCGCGATTGCAAGCTTTCCCTCCGCCAACTCGCTGCGAACCTGGAACGGCTCCGGAGCGTGATGGCCGGCGGAAATCCCGGCGTCTTCACCGGTTCGAGAGGAAACACGCACGTTAGCGACGCTGAGCGCGGGTATGTGTTCGAGCATCTCATGCCGGAGGCTTTCGGCCAAACGGTCGGCGTCAGCCACGGCCATGTCAGGGGCGACCTGAACACCGATGTCGGCAAGCAAGCGATGCCCAATCCAGCGTGCCTTGACGTCGAGAATCTGGCGGACATCTTTGACATGCACGGCAGCGTGCCTGATTTCGTCGATGATTGCGGGATCGACGCCGTCGAGCATCCGGACAAACACCGCCTTGGACGACTGCCAGACGATGCCGAAGATGGCGACGGTGATGAGGAGACCGACAATTGGATCGGCCAATGGGTATCCGAGCCATACGCCGATCGCACCCAGGACAGCCGCAAGGCTTGTGAAACCATCGGTGCGAGCATGGTAGCCATCGGCGATAAGGGCGGCGCTGTTGATCTCGCGGCCGACCCGAATGCGGAACACTGCGACCGCTTCATTTCCGAGGAATCCGATGATGCCGGCGGCCATCACCCAGCCAAGTAAATTGATACGCTGCGGGTGAAGCAGGCGGTCGATCGCCTCATAGCCGGCGAACACGGCACTGAAAAGGATGATCGCAACAATGATCACACCCGCCAGATCCTCGACGCGCCCCAGACCATAGGTAAAAGTCTTGCTCGGCTTGCGGCGCGCCAACATGAAGGCAATCCAGAGAGGAATTGCGGTCACCGCGTCTCCGACGTTGTGGATCGTGTCGGCGAGCAGCGCGACGCTACCAGAAATTGCGACGACTCCAAGCTGGAGGATGGACGTGATCGCCAACACGACGAACGACCATTTGATGGCCCAGATGCCCCGCGTCGTCGTCGCGATGGTCGGATCTATCGTGCCGTGGGTGTGGCCGTGACCCTTGCCGCCGGCATGCCCGTGACCAAGACCAAGTGATTGTTCCTGCGGCGACAGACCGAACCAGTCCTGAATTTCCTTCAACATGTCGTGGCTCCCAATCTCTATTCGGCCGCACGGCGCGGAATGAACGCGTTAGTGGGTTTTGCCGATCTTTCGGCAGATGCGAAGTAGGAATAGAGCGCCGGCAACACCAACAAGGTCAGCAGCGTCGCGCTCAGCAGGCCGCCGATCACCACGGTCGCCAGCGGCTTCTGCACTTCCGCCCCTGTTCCCGTCGCGAGAGCCATCGGCACGAAACCCAGCGATGCGACCAATGCCGTCATGACGACCGGACGAAAGCGCGTCAGAGCGCCTTGGCTGATGGCGGCGCCGGTACTGACACCTTCCGAAACCAATCTTCGAATCTGGCTGAGCATCACCAATCCGTTCAAAACGGCGACGCCTGAAAGTGCGATAAAGCCGACGGCGGCCGAGATCGAAAACGGCATGCCGCGCAGCCACAGCGCAGCGATACCGCCGGTAAGCGCCAGGGGCACCGCGCTGAAGACCAGAAGTGCGTCGCGTGCGGAGCCAAGGGCGCCGAACAGCAGCAGGAAGATCAAGAGGAAACAGCCGGGGACCACGAACATCAGACGCTGCCGGGCGATGGAGAAATTCTCGAATTGACCACCCCAGGAGAGCCAGGTCCCGGGCGCCAGCTTGACCTTCTCTCCGACGACCGCCTGCGCCTCGGCAACCAACGATCCGATATCCCGCCCACGGACTTCGGCCGTCGCGACGACACGCCGCTTGCCGTTCTCACGACTGATCTGGTTTGCGCCCTCGGTTTGCTCGAATGTCGCCAGAGCGCGAAGGGGGACGGATGCCACCGCGGCATTTGCAGTCAGTCGCGGCAGTTGGACCGGCAGGTTTTCCAGCGCCGCGATGTCGTTGCGCAGCGCGTCATTCAGCCGGACGATGATCTGGAAACGCCGATCCCCCTCGAAGACCAGTCCAGCGACCCGGCCGCCGATCGCTGCCTCGATCACATCCTGGACCGCGAGCAGGCTCAGTCCTCGGCGGGCGATTTCGGCTTTGTCGATCTTGATCTCCAGGAACGGAAGACCGGTGGTCTCTTCCACCTTGACGTTCTGGGCGCCGTCGATGTGTCGCAGCACACTGGCGATGCTGCTCGCGGTTCGCTGCATCTGCTCGAAATCATCGCCGAACACCTTGACCGCCAGATCCTCGCGCACGCCGGCGATCAGCTCATTGAACCGCATTTCGATGGGCTGGGAGAAGCCGAGTTTGTTCCCCGGCAGTTTCGAGGCTTCCGCTTCGATCTGCTTGATGAGATCGTCCTTGGTCAGCGACGGATCCGGCCACTCGGCCTGCGGCTTGACGATGATGTAGGTGTCGGACGCGTTCGGCGGCATCGGGTCGGCGGCGAGGTCCGGCGTTCCGGTGCGGGAGAATACGAACGCCACCTCGGGAAACTTGCTGACGACGCTCTCGATCTGGAGTTGCATCGCCTGCGATTGGATTATCGACGTACTCGGGATCCGCTTGACCTCCATCACGATGTTCTTCTCATCCAGCGTCGGCGTAAACTCCTGTCCCAGCCTGGTGAACAGCAAACCCGCCGCGATGAACAAAACCGAAGCAACGCCGATCGCCGGGAGCGGTGACGCGATCACCCGCGTCAACAGCGGCGCATAGCCGGCCTTCAGCGTGCGGATGATGGCGTTTTCTTGCTCGTTCACGGGTGTGGTGACGACCAGTGCAATCATGGCCGGGACGAACGTCAGCGAGACGACGAAGGCCGCGACGAGCGCGATGATGACCGTCAGCGCCATCGGCTCGAACGTCTTGCCCTCGACGCCCGTAAACGTCAGCAGCGGCAGGTAGACGAGAATGATGATGAGTTGGCCGTAGACCGTCGGCCGGATCATTTCGATGGCGGATTCCTTGACGGTCTGGAGCCGCTCGTCCAACGCCAGCGCTCGCCCGAACTCGCGCTGACGCTCGGCGAGGTGGCGCAGACTGTTTTCTGCGATGATCACCGCGCCGTCCACGATCAGTCCGAAATCCAGCGCGCCCAGGCTCATAAGGTTGGCGCTGATCCTGCCCTGCAGCATGCCAGTTGCGGTCAGCATCATGGTGACCGGAATGACGCACGCGGTCACTACCGCGGCCCGCAGGTTGCCCAACAAGAGGAACAGCACGACTATAACGAGCAGAGCGCCTTCCGCCAGATTGGTGGCGACGGTCTCGATCGTGGCATCGACCAATTGCGTGCGGTTGAGCACGGTGTGGGCATAGATGCCGGGCGGTAGGGTGCGACTGATCTGCTTGATCTTCGCATCGGCCGCAGCCGCAACCGTGCGGCTATTGCCGCCGATCAGCATGAGCGCCGTTCCGAGGACGACCTCGCGGCCGTTGACGCTGGCACTGCCGGTCCGCAATTCCTTTCCAATCACGACCTCGGCGACATCCTTGACGCGGACCGGGACGCCGGTCCGCGTGGCCACGACGATTTGCGAGATGTCCTCGATGTTTTCGACGCGCCCGCTGGCGCGGACCACGTACCCTTCGCCGTTTTGCTCGATGTAGTTGGCGCCGCGGCTTACGTTATTTGCTTCGATGGCCGCGATTAGCTGGTTAAGCGACAGTCCGAAGCTGATCAGCCGCGACGGGTCGGGCTGCACCTGGAATTGCTTGACGAATCCCCCGATGGCGTCGGCGCCAGCCACCCCCGGAACGGTCTTCATCTGCGGGCGGATGATCCAGTCCTGCACGGTGCGCAGATAGACCGTCCGCTGAAAATCGTCGGTCAGGCGCTCACCTTCGGGCGTCAGGTAGGTTCCGTCCGATTGCCATCCGGGCTGCCCGTCGAGAACCGGAACAATTGCGCCAGGCTTGGCGTACTCGACCGCCCACCAGTAGATCTCGCCCAAACCCGTCGAGATCGGCCCAAGCTTGATGTCAACGCCAGGCGGAAGATTGGCCTTGGCCTCGTTGATACGCTCCGAGACCTGCTGGCGCGCGAAGTAGATGTTCGTGCGGTCGGCGAACACGGCCGTGATCTGGGCAAAACCGTTTCGCGAAAAGGACCGCGTCGATTCCAAACCGGGCGTGCCGGCCAGCACTGTTTCCAGTGCCACGGTGACCTGCTTCTCGATTTCGACCGGCGTCAGCGCCGGGGCCACTGCATTGACCTGGACCTGAACGTTGGTGACGTCCGGAACCGCATCGATCGGAAGTTTGGTCAGCGACCAGAAGCCCGACACGACTGCCGCCAGCGTGATCAGCAAGACGAGCCATCGGCGCCGAACAGAAAAATCGATGATGCGTTCGATCATCGCTCAGTCCTCGTCCCGCGGCTTCGACAGCTCGGCCTTGAGCGGGAACGTATTCGTCGCGGCGATGGACTCGCCGGGCGTCAGGCCGGACACGATCTCGAGGGATTGATCCTCCCTCTCGCCCAGCACGACGTCGCGCTTCTCGAAACCGCCTTTGGTCCGGACAAATACGATCGGCTGGCCGTCCAACTTCTGAATTGCGGTCGCCGGCACCACGACGGGCACGGTCCGCTCGTTGAGAGCGATCGCCGCCGTGACGAACGAGCCCGGACGCCACATCCGGTCGGGATTCTGTATTTCGGCGACGACGCGCGCCGTGCGCGTATCCTTGTCGACCAGCGGGCTTACGAAGACGACCTTGCCGATGGCTGTCTCGGTGAGACCGCGCGCGGAAATTTGAACCGGCTGGCCTTCCTTGATCGAAGGAAGGTCGGAGGAGGCGACAGACAATTCCACCCAGACACGGCTGAGGTCGACCACGACGAACAATTCGGTCTCCAGACTGTCCCGGCCGACCGCCGTTCCCAACTCGACCTTGCGTTCGGCCACACGCCCGGAGATTGGTGAGCGTACATCCTGGCGTCGAAGCGAAGCTTCCGGAGCCCCGGGCACCGCGGTGATTTCCCCTTCGCCGAGTCCCAGCGCGAGTAGTTTCTGCCGCGCGATTTTCAACCGCATTTCGGTTTGCGCCGCGGCGTTGCGCGACCGCAGGTATTGCTGTTCGGTGCCTACACGGCTGTCCCAGAGTGTCTTGTCGCGCGTGGACAAATCCTGTTGCAGATCGTTTGTAAGTCCGGCTGCCAGATATTCACTCTTGGCATCCGCGACCTCGCGGCTCTCGAGGACGGCGATTACTTCGCCCTTTGCGACATCTTCACCGATATTCTTGCGCAGCTCCGCGACCGTCCCGGACAGCTTGACCGAGACATGCGCGCTCCGGTCCGCGTCGGGAACAACCGAACCCGGAACGACGAGACGCTTGGCGATTGCTGCCGGTCCTACATCGACCAGATCGATCTGCGCGAGCTTGATCTGCTCATCACTCATAGGAAGAAGGCCGGAGATCGGCTCAGGCGCCGACGGCTTCGGCGAGAGTGCTATCTTCGTCTGCGGTCCCATCCCGACTGCCCGTTGGACGGTCGTCGACAGCCCCGGCGCGAGCGCGAAAATCGCGGCTCCTGCCGCGAACGCAAGCACAACGATCGTCGAGCGACTCATCATGATACTCTTCCGACGTGGACCAGCGCGGACACCGTCACAGATATTTGGAAATGGCTTTGAACTCGTCGACGACGGTTCTTGTCGATTTGCCGGGTCCGCTCACGGCGAGATCGAGGCAGTGGTCGACGTGGTCATGGATCAGCGTTCGCTTCGCCTCGCCGACGGCCTTCTCGACCGCGTGAAGCTGCTGAGCCAGATCCAGGCATGACCGACCTTCGTCGAACATGCCGATGACCCGGCGAAGATGTCCCTCGGCGCGACGGAGCCGCTTGACGATATTGGAATGAGTTTCGTGAACGTGAATTTTTGCCATCCACGGAACATATCCTCCCCGGGGGGATAAGCCAATCCTTGAAAAGGATAGGGGGGTCGGCTATATTGTCGCATGAGCCATACCATCCGAGAGAAGAAGAGGCTGCTTGCGCGCGTCCGCCGTATCCGCGGGCAAGTCGAAGCCATCGAGCGTGCCTTGAGCGAAGAAGCCGAGTGTGAACGCATCATGCACATGATCGCCGGCATCCGGGGGAGTGTCGCGGGGCTGATGGCCGAGGTGGTCTAGGATCATATCCGCACCCATTTGGTCGACCCCCAGAAGAACCCCGGTGCGCTCAATTCGGACGCGGCGGATCAACTGATCGAAGTCGTTCACACCTACCTGAAGTAAGGACACGCCATGGACGCCGACCGAACGTTCGATCCTCTCGCCGCGCATAATCACGTATTTTTAGGAGAAGATCACGACAAGGCCGCGCGGCGGACCTGGGCGGTCATCGCGCTGTGCGGCGTCATGATGATCGCAGAGATCGTCGGCGGCGCACTGTTCGGATCATTGGCTCTTATCGCCGACGGTCTGCACATGTCGACGCACGCCGGCGCGCTTCTGTTGGCGGCGTTGGCCTATACATATGCGCGCCGACATGCCGGCGACAGGAATTTCACCTTCGGCACCGGAAAGTTCGGGGATCTCGCCGGATACAGTAGCGCAATCATATTGGCGATGATCGCGTTGCTGATCGGTTATGAGGCGATATCGCGTTTCCTGTCCCCGGTCGCCATCAGTTTCAACGAGGCTATTCCGATTGCCGTGCTCGGTCTTGGCGTCAACCTGGCAAGTGCGTGGCTGCTGTCCGGCGGTCACCACGGACACAGTCATGGCCATGGTCATTCACATGGCCACGAGCATCCACACGGTCATGGTGAGGATGTCCGCCGGATCGACCTAGGAGCCGGCGTCATCGAACTTGAGGTTTTTGAAAACGGCGTGCCGCCGCGTTTCCGATTGCAGCTTCCGGATGGTTTGCAGTTGCATGCCTCGCATGTCACCGTTGAAACTATAAGACCTGCTGGCAGCAGACAGACATTCACATTCGCGGATCGTGGAGGATATCTGGAATCGATCGACGAAATTCCGGAACCTCATGAGTTCGTGGCCAAGGTTCGCCTGAAGCAGGGCGATCAGTTCAAGGAATTTGAAGAGAGTTTCGAAGAACACGATCATGATGCGCCTGCGAGCGCCCATCATCGTGACAACAATATGCGGGCCGCGATCGTTCACGTCGCGGCCGATGCAGCGGTTTCGGTGCTGGTGATTGTCGGACTTCTCCTCGCGCGCACCTTTGGGTGGCTCTGGATGGATCCGCTCGCCGGTCTGATTGGCGCGTTCGTTATCGCAAACTGGTCGTTCGGCCTGTTGCGGGACACAGGCGGCATCCTGCTGGACCGCAATCCGGATCCGCGCATGGCGGAAAAGGTCAGGCAGACGATCGAGAGCGATGGAGATCGGGTGACCGACCTGCATCTCTGGCGGCTGGGACCGGGGCACCTCGGAGCAATCGTCGCCGTCGCGACCGAGAAACATCGCGGTGCCGAATATTATCGCCGCAACCTCAGCAAGTTCGGCGATTTGTCCCACCTCACAATCGAGGTCAGCAATCAAGCCGCAGCAGGCTAGTGCGACGGGATCAATGAGGATCTACGAATCAGGCTTCACTATCGTGCGCGGCGGATAGTTGCGGCGCCTCGTCGAGGTTCGCGCGAACGGAAGTGAAAGCGATGCCTGCGCACACTTCGCCAGTGTCAAAACCAACGCGCCGACCTCGCCAAGTTAGAACAATTCAGCATGACAATCACTCGATGCAGTGAACATCCGTCGCCGACTTGCCCGGTGTGCGAGATGCCTGACCAGAAATCACTGGCCAGAATGCTTGGCCCAGCAATGGTCAGCATCATTGCCCTTTTGATGCAGCCAAAAAAAGCCCCGCCGTGTGGGCGGGGCGAAAGTAGGCGCAGCGTTATTGCTGCGCCGTTAGTCTACCCATAAGCGTTCCGGGATAACAGTTGAAATTAAACCTTATGACGGCTTGTTCGTAGCAGGCATCGACATTTAAGGTAGCATATGGCAGACAATTCACACAAATTGATAAGTTTGTTTGTAGCTCTGGCGAGTGCGCCTGCACTGGCCTACGCCGTTGCTTACGTCGCGCATTTCGAGTGGCACTTCTCTCGGGCTATCATTAGGAGGGACGCACTTGTTATGGCGGCTTTGATGGGAGTTGTAGTCGGCGTCAAATTCTTGTTTCAAAGACGGAGCAGGAACGGTCCGTAGGCTTTTGGCTGTTTTGCCTTCACAAAATTCCGCGCCTTGTGAGAGATTCCGAATACGCCGCCGCTGTGCTTGTGGTCCTAATAAAGCCACTCGGCATGACCTTGCCGCCATACGCAAATTCAGTCAGCAGGATCTTGCCGGTCGCATCAGTGAGCGGTCGCTCGTTTCGCAGAGTGACCAATCCCGGCTGGTAGAAATGCTGCGATTGCTATCCGTTGGGCAGAGACAGCGTGACGCGAAGACCATTTCCATCGCTCTGGTTCTTCAAGACCAACGAAGCGTCAAGCTTTTCAGCCGCAAGCTGGACGATCGAAAGTCCCAAGCCGCTGCCGTAAGGACTTTTGTGACGGCCGCGAAAAAACCGCGTTGTCACAAGCCCCAGTTCGGAGTCAGGAATACCGGGCCCGTCGTCATCGACAACAATTGTGACGCAAGTTTTGCTGCAAGAAACACTCCAGTCTACGCTGCCGTTGTTATTGATATGCTGAACTGCATTTTCATGAAGATTTCGCAGTGCCAACGTCAGAAGATCGCGATTTGTCGCGATACCAATCTCGTAAAGTGCGGGATCCAAAACGACCTTGGCTGAGTTGGCGAGGGGGTCGGTCGATATGATTTCCTCGAGAATTTGGCCGAGGTTGACGTCATCGGTCCGTTGGACGTCATCCTGTGCGTCGATCCGTGCGACTGCCAGCAATTGACGCACCAGTCTGGAGGTTTGATCCACCGAGATCACAATGAGACGAAGTGCTCTTGCTCGCGCCTCAGGATCCAGCGTTGCGATGGCGACTTGCGCCTGTGTCTTTAATCCGGCAAGCGGCGTGCGCAATTCATGAGCGGCAAAGGCTGTTATCTCGCGTTCATGGCGGCGTGCAGTTTCAACCTTTGAAAACAGGCTGTTCAGGGAGTTTGCGAGAGGAGCCAGCTCGGGAGGTGCGTGACTTGCATCGACGGGACTCATGTCGTCGACGTTTCGATTCGTCAAATCAGCCGCCATGAGTTGAAGCGGTCGCAGCCCCCGTCCCAGAATGTTCCAGATCAGAAATCCGAGCAACGGAACGATCAGCATCGCAGGCCAGAGCAGACCTTTGATCAGGTCGCTCACAAGCCGCTCTCGCAGTCCGAGCCGATCTCCGACGAGCACGCGGATACCCTTGGCCGAATCGGAAATGGCATAGACGCGCCATGTCTCGCCGCCCACGTTCTGATCGGAGAAGCCATCCGTCTCATTGCCGAGGCGGTCGTT
>JAGVII010000197.1 GCA_020056155.1 Afipia sp. | reverse complement strand
TGACGCGAATGCCATGGCCATGAGCAATACGAACGCCGCCAAGACGAAGCGTACGCTAAGGAAATCGGTGAATTGGTCGCGACTCTGTTCCATGTTTTCTCTCCAGGTTGTTCAAGTATTCGTCCGCCAACGAGGCAGGACGATCCGATCGACGACCCATTGTTTCCTTTTGGTCAGAGGTCATCTGTTCGCTAAGACACACATGGCTTCGTTGCGGCTGAGTGAATACCCATACCACCGGGATCACCATCGCCAACAAACCGGACCTAGGCCAACTCGTCGGCCAGGCGGTGATTGACATCGCGATGACGAGTCTCATCCTGGCGTATTGCGATGATGACCTGGTGCAACCTGGCATCGGGATCGAGGTTCCAGTATTCAATGGCAATACGGGGAGCCGGGACATTGGCGTAAGTTCCATCCTCCACACCGGCCAGATACTCCGTATAGCTGCGAACGGCTTCTTCCTCGAGGTAACCGACCACGCGATGCGCCGCTCTCGGAAAGACGACGTAAAACAGGAAGTACAGGTTGTAGAAAACCCCCTGGGCAACCAATACCAGCAGACGCTCCAGTTGCGAGGGTCGGACGATCTGCATGAAGGTCATCAAGTGCATGCGTTCGTTTTCCGCTTCGTCCAGCAGCAGGCGAATCCGGCCGTGGTCGCCTTCCATCCGCCGCAGAGAGCCAAGGTGCTGGAGTGTTCCGCCCACCATGCCCGGAACAGCTGCGACAGTTTCCAGCACCACGGCGCGATGGCCGTACCGGCGAGCAAAGAATACGTCGGCAAAAAACCGTAGAAACCGGACGAAGGCATAGGCCGCCCGGTCGGAAACACCTTGAGGGGAATAGTGGCTCGCGAGCGGCGGCATATCGGACATAAGATTAATTTAGTCCCGTCGGGCCGAATTGGTCCGTTCGGCAGCGCACCCTGGAAGTCAGCGTGCGCTGCCGAACAGACAACAAGGGAACCATCATTCAATATGAATGCACATCCCGAGGCGCATTGCCTGTCGCGGCGGATGAATTAGGAGAACAACATGCTCTATACCATTGCAGTCGTCCTGCTCGTCCTGTGGCTACTTGGCCTGGTTACGTCGTATACGCTGGGCGGATTTGTCCACATTCTTCTGGTCGTGGCCGTGGTCATGATCCTTGTCAACATCATCAGCGGCCGGCGCGCACTTTGACGTGCCGTCCATTCTTGGAGACTCAAATGAACAAGAATCAGATCGAAGGAACCATCAAGAAGACCGCCGGCAAGATCCAGCAAAAAGTTGGCGAAGCGACCGGCAGCAACAGTCAGCAGGTAAAAGGTGCCGGGAAGCAAATGGAAGGCCGCTTTCAGAAGAGCGTCGGTGATGCCGAGCAGAAGATCGATGACGCGACCAAGAAAGCCCTGAACAAACCATAGTCCATCTGGACGTATCGCACACACAACGGCCGTGTATCAGCGCGGCCGTTTGCTTTGCCCGACGGGAAATGTCGGACCCCGGTCCGACATGCCTGATCTAAGGAAGTATTGCTTCCCTTTTCTTCTCCGGCCGCCTCAACAGCAGGGACGGGTCGTCATTGACCTTTTCCGTCAATCCACCGACGCGAGTCACGACTTTCTTGACCTGATCCTCGATCGCGGAGAACTTCTCGACCAGTTTCGGCAGCGCGTCGAGCATGGCCTTGAGGCCGCTCTTTTCGGAGGGAATCTCCGGGATCATGCCCGGGGGTGTGGCTGCAATCAGCGTCTCCGCCGCCTGATCGCCCCCGTTCAAGTCGATGTTGACGACACCGGTGATACCTTTCATCTGCAGGCTGGCCCGGGTGTCGGTCTTGACCGGCGTCTCCTTGCGCAACCTCACCTCCACCAGCACCAGGCGCGAATTGTCAGGATCGATAGCCATCGACTTGACCGAGCCGACGTCGACGCCACGAAATGTCACAGGATCGCCGACCGTGAGGCCGCTCACCGAATCGGGAAAGTGAATTCGGTAGAGCTCATCGTCATGGCGCCCGGGGCTTCCCAGCCAAACGGCCAGGATGGCCGCAGCGATGGAGAACACGATGATGAACAGACCTTCGAAAAAGTAGTGCTTGTCAGTTTCCATGAGCTGTTCCCCTTGCATGCATGGCCCCTGCCGCGCGCGGCCCGTGAAAGAAGTCGTGAATCCACGGATGGTCGGACTTCATCAGCTTGTCCGCCGTGTCGACAGTGACCATTTTGTCGACCAACACGGCAATGCGGCCGCAGATCGTGAACAGGGTCGTGAGATCGTGGGTGACGATGACGACAGTGACGCCGAGGCTTACGTTGAGTTGGCGAATCAGCGCGTCGATGCCGCTGGCGGCGATCGGATCGAGATCGGAGGTCGGCTCGTCGAGGAAAAGAATTCTCGGGTCGAGGGCGAGCGCCCGCGCGAAGGCGGCGCGTTTCACCATGCCGCCGGAAAGCATGGAGGGGAACTTGATTCCGGTCTCTGCCGGCAGACCGGCCAGTGCCAGTTTCATCGCGGCGAGCTGTTCCTGATCCTTGGCCGGCAGCGCCGTATGCTCACGCATCGGCAACATGATGTTTTGCGCTACCGACAGCGAGGAAAACAACGCACCTTGCTGGAACAGCACGCCGATCAGCGAAGCTCTTTCTGCCGAACCGAGCGATTCAACCGCCTTGCCGTTGAAGAGAACTTCGCCTGCATCGGGCCGATGCAGGCCGGTGAGCGTCTTGAGCAGCACCGACTTGCCGGAACCGGAGCCACCAGCGATGCCGATGATTTCGCCGGGCAGGATATCCAGGCTGAGTTGGTCGTGTACGACCTGCGTGCCGAACCGGTTGACGATGCCGCGCGCGGAAAGGATGGGCTTCGCGACCACTTTGGCGCGGGCACTCATATTCCCAGCCTTTCGAACAGAACAGAAAAGGCGGCGTCCAGTGCAATGACCAGGAAGATCGACTTCACCACGGCCTGGGTCGTCTCGCGGCCGACACTCTCCGCCGAGCCGGACACGCGGAGCCCATGCATGCAGCCGACGATGGCGATGAAGAAGGCAAAGATCGGCGCCTTGAAGAGGCCGACAAAGAGGTCGCCGCCGCTGACGACGTTCGGCAAGCGCGACAAATACTGTGTCGGCGATACGCCAAGGAGAAATTGCGCAATCGCGGCGCCGCCGATCAAGCCCATGATGTCGGCAAACAATGCCAGCAGCGGTAGCGTGATGACCAGCGCGATGACCCGCGGCACCACCAGCACCTGCATCGGTTCGATACCCATGACCTTGAGGGCATCGACCTCCTCCCGCGTCTGCATGACGCCGATTTCGGCAGTGAATGCCGACCCCGAGCGCCCGGCCACCATGATGGCCGTGATCAGCACACCCATTTCGCGCAATACCGATACCGCCACCAGGTTGATGGTGAGGTCTTCGCCACCATAGGGACGCAACTGCGCGACGCCCTGGTAGCCGATGACAATTGCAATCATGACGGCCATGACGCCGACAATCGGCAGTGCCTGGATGCCGGTTTCCGCGATGTGGCGCGATATCGCGGCCGGCCGTAAGCCGGCCGGGTGAATCAGTGCACGAACGGTCCAGCTAGCCGCGCGGCCGAGAAAGGTGATGATGTCGAGCAGCTCGTGCCTGACATCCTCTGCGCCCTTGCCGATCTGAATGACGAGTTGGCGCCAACGCGCAATCGATTGGACTTTCGGCAAGGGTTTGAGATCAAGCCCGCAGATGAGGTCGAGCAGCGCCTGGTGTTCAGCACGGACACCGGTGAGTTCCACACCCTTGTCACGAAGACCGCACAGGAACATGGCACCGGGCGTATCAAGCTTGTCCAGCCGGGCGATGCTTAGCGAACGAGACGAGCCCTTCTTTGACCATGCCCCCAGCAAGCTCCCTGCCTCGGCAAGCGTCGATATCTCGAGTGCGCCCGCGACTACCCGAGTGTCGCCATCACCGGTGACGACCACTGTCGGATGCAAAGACATCCCGGATGAGTACTGACCTGTAGCAGCCATATCGTTGTCACGTTCCCTCGCAATAGACAGACGACATCAGCCGTACCACCACGACTGACTTTCACAAACACGCGACTAGCGGCGGTCAGGGTCGTTTGGACGCCTGTCGTGGCGATTCGAAACCCCATCACCGTCACGGTCCCGGTCGACACGATTGGGCACGCCATCGCGATCGCGATCTCGCTCATGCGCGCCACGGTCCCGATCGGGAACAGGGACCACCACGCATGCGGACATGAGAACGGCGAGCGAGCTGCATAGCAAGATGACTTTCTTCATATGGCCTCCTGAACGGACGAAATCAATATCCAATCCCCGAAATCACGCCGCTCACTGGTCGAGGAAAGCGAGCAGGTCGTCGGTCAGCCGCTTCTTATCGGTTGCAAACAGCCCGTGCGGCGCTTTGTCATATTCGATCAGCCTGCCGTGCGCAATACCCTTCGCAGCGATGTGCGCGGAGCCATCGATCGGCACGGTCCTGTCCTCCGTTCCGTGGATGATGAGTGTCGGAACCTTGAACGCCGGCAGATCACCTCGGAAGTCGGTGGTCGAAAATGACTTCAGGCATTCGAGTGTTGCCTTCAGGCTGGCTTGCATGGCCATGCCACGCGCCCACTCCATGAGTTCTTCGCTGACCGGGTTCGAGACCATGCTGACACCGAAGAAGGTCATGAAGAAGCCGGTGTAGAACTGTGCACGATCCTCGGCAATCGATCGAGCCGTGCTGTCAAACACGGCTTGCTCAGTACCTGCCGGGTTGTCGCTGGTCTTCAGCCTGTAGGGCAGTATGGAAGATATGAGGGCAGTCTTGACCACTGACTTGCCGTCATGCCGAGACATGTAGCGGGCGACCTCGCCGCCACCCATCGAGAAGCCGACGAGGGTAGCGTCTTGAGCACCGCTGTGCTTGATCACGGCGGCAAGGTCGTCAGCCAGCGTGTCATAGTCGTAGCCGCTCCACGGTTGCGATGACCGGCCGAAGCCGCGACGATCGTAGGCAATGGCACGGTAGCCGCCAGCGGCAAGCGCCATCCCGATATCGTCCCAAGTATCTGACGATAGCGGCCAGCCGTGCACCATGATGACTGGTCTGCCCGTGCCCCAATCCTTCACGTAGAGCTGGGCGTTGTCTGGGGTCGTGACGTAGCTCATGGCGGGTAATGAGAGCGTCGCTGAGCCAGTGTTTCGTCCCCGTCCTTGTCGAACGGGATACTTCCGTCGGTCGTGTAACGCCGTTTCGCACCAGGCCGATAAATCCAGGCGACGATCACCAAGAAGATCAGAGGGACACCCCAATAGAACCAGTACTCCGCAATCATACGTACGACTTCGTTCATTTCGTTCTCCTAAGACTTGGGAGGAGAGCGTCCGAACGGACCATGTCCTGGTCCATGTCGGGGCTGACAGCGACTCAAGTCTTCTTGGTCCAGAGGCTGCACCAACCGTCGGCGCTGATCGGACCATCGACCAGCTTGCAGGAATTCGACTCGGCGATGTAGTTCGTGCACAGACCGCACTTTTGTTCGCCCTTCGGTTGAGACTGATACTGGACACTCGCCTGCGCCAGTTTCTTGCCCGTAGCAGGAGCGGCCGGCTCGGTGCTGGTGGCCGGCGAACCAGCCGGTGCACCG
>JAGVII010000121.1 GCA_020056155.1 Afipia sp. | reverse complement strand
CGCGGCACGATGTCCATCTTGATCCGCTCATTGGCGTATTTGAGCAGCACCGGACCACTCTGGCGATCGGCAACGAAGAAGCGGCGGGTCGGCGCATTTGCGACGCGCATCTCCTCGGTGACGACATAGCGCTCGAGGAAGGTGCGCTCGTGGCCGCCATACTGCTTGGGCCATGTCATGCCGATCCAGCCGCGTTCGCCGACCCGGCGGCTGAACTCCGGAACGTCGGTGTCCTCGCGCTGCGGTTCATGCGGGTTGAAGGTGCCGGCCGCGATTTCCTCGGCGAGGAATGCGCGCACCTCGCGCCGCAGCGTCTCGCATTCTTCCGGCAAACGGATCTGGTCGAAACGAAGCGCTGCGGTCATCTCGTGTTTCCTGAAATTCGATTTCGATTATCGCGACGCGACCAACGGCCACAGTTCATCAGCACCACGGACGGCGACGAACTTGCCGAGCTCGGTCGCCCAGTAACTTTCATGGCCGAAATCGTCGCGCCAGCCCAGTGCGCGCAGCGTATAGCGATGCAGGATGTGCTCCATCGAGAAACCGATGGCGCCATGCACCTGGTGCGCGATCGCGGTGCCTTTCTCGGCTGCTTCCGCGCTGCGGACCTTGGCGGATGCAACCTCGAGAAATACCGCATCGTCGAATGACGAACTGTTTGCGATGGCGTCGGCAGCGGATCCTGCCGCGGCCACGGCCGCAGCGGCTTCGCCCGCGAGCCGCGCGAGATTGTGCTGCACCGCCTGGAACTTCGAGATTTTCTTCTCGAACGCCACGCGCTCGTTCGAATAGCTCACAGTGATCTCGAGCATCGTCTCCAGCGCGCCCGCGATCTGCAGGCTGCGCACCGTTGCGCCCATCAGCATGAGCGATGCTGGGACGAAGGCAGAAGGCGCCGATTTTGACGAAACCGGCCTGACATTATCGAGGGTCACGATGTCCGATGCGTCGTTGCCGAGGCTCTCGCCGGGTTCGATCCGGCAGGCCGATGCCTCTACCAGCGCAATGGAATATCCTTTCGCACCTTGTGCGATCACTGCGATATGCGCGGCCTCGGATGCGAACGGCACCCCGCGAAGCCGTCCGCTGAGCGTACCATCGGCATTAAGCGCGACGCGATCCTGCGGCCGCGCCGGAGCGACCGTCATTCTGCCTGCGGGCGAGGGAAGTCCGGCCTGCGCAAGCAGCCATCCCGCCAGCATTGTTTCGACCAGCGGAATAGCCACCGCGAACTTTCCAGCCGAAGCCGCTACCGCAAAACCATCCGCGAGACTCGCGCCGGAGCCGTCGCAATCCTCCGGCACCCACGACAGTGGCAGACCTGCATCCGTCAGCGCGTTCCACAGCGGCTGCTTCCAGCCATCATTCGCAGCGCCGTTGATGTTCTGCGCGTCCGCGAGATCCGCAAAAATCCGCTCCGCCGTTTCCGCAACAATGTTCTCGCTCACGCTACAGGGCCTTTTCCAATTGTCCGCAGGGGCTGATCGTCATCCATCATAGTCCTGCACATTCTTTTGCCCAGCCGTCCAGCCGGGATGCGGTTTTTTGCAACGCAGCGTGCGTCGATTTTGGATGCCAGCGCGTGGTTCGAGGCGCGGGAATGACGTCGCCGGAACGCTATCCCTTCGTTCCGAACGGTGTCAAATCAGATCGGGTTTCGGAGGCCGTTCCATTGCGGCGGATCAAAATCTTCGAAAGTCAGACGAGTGCATGCCTCGCATGCGATATCAACGCACGTCGTGATAAAACGGCCGGGAATGGTCTTTCGCTTCAGCGGCAAGAGCGGTACGATCCCGGTATGCCGGCGAGGGCCGGTCTGCTAATTCACCGATCGCACGATCGATTCCATCAGTATTTGTGCACGAACGCGGCCAGTAAGGGAAACGTCATGACCAATCGTATGCAGTTCTATATCGACGGCAACTGGGTGGATCCCGTCGTCAAGAAGTCGATTCCTGTCGTCAATCCGGCGACGGAAGAAGCGATTTATGACATTGCGGTTGGATCGAAAGCCGACGTCGACAAGGCGGTTGACGCCGCGCGGCGTGCGTTCGAGACCTTCTCGCAGACCACCCGCGAGGAGCGCGTTGCGCTGCTCGAGAAAATCATCGCGGTCTACAAGACCCGGATGAAGGATATCGGCGCCGCCGTGTCCGATGAAATGGGCGCGCCACTGCCGATGGCGGAAAAGATGCAGGCAGGCGCCGGTCTCGGCCATCTCGCATCGACGCTCGAGGTTCTCAAGAACTACCAGTTCGAGGAGCCGATCGGCTCCGCCGTCGTGGTCCGTGAACCGGTCGGCGTTATCGGCATGATCACGCCATGGAACTGGCCGCTCAACCAGATCGCCTGCAAGGTTGCGCCCGCGATCGCGGCCGGCTGCACCATGATCCTGAAGCCATCCGAATACACCCCGTCGTCGGCGCTGATCTTCGCGGAAATCCTGCATGAAGCGGGCGTGCCGAAGGGTGTCTTCAACCTGATCAACGGCCTTGGCCCGGATGTCGGCGTGGCCATGAGCGAACATCCCGGGATCGACATGATCTCGTTCACCGGCTCGACCCGCGCCGGTATTGATGTTGCGAAGCGTGCCGCCAGCACCGTGAAGCGTGTCAGCCAGGAACTGGGCGGCAAGTCGCCGAACATCATTCTCGATGACGCGGACTTCACCAAGGCGGTGACCGGCGGCGTGGCGCACATGTTCAACAACTCCGGCCAGTCCTGCAATGCACCCTCGCGCATGATCGTGCCGCAGGCGAAGATCAAGGAAATCGCGGCCATCGCCAAGGCCGTCGCCGACAAGACCAAGGCGGGCGATCCGCGCGCCGAAGGCACCACCATCGGTCCGGTGGTCAACCGCACGCAGTGGGACAAGATCCAGAGCCTGATCCAGAAGGGCATCGACGAAGGCGCGACGCTGGTCGCCGGCGGCGTCGGTCTTCCGGAAGGCGTCAACAAGGGCTTCTACGTTCGCCCGACCGTGTTCTCCGATGTCACCGACGAAATGACCATCGCCCGCGAGGAAATCTTCGGGCCGGT
>JAGVII010000784.1 GCA_020056155.1 Afipia sp. | reverse complement strand
TCGCTCATCGGCACGACTGGCTGCGCGAGGCACCAGTGCGTCGTGAGCGGCGCCGGGTCGCCTTCAGCCGGATTGCCGATGTCGAGGAACAGCGTCGCGCGCAGGCCCTTCACCAGTTGAACGGTGATGACGTCGGACGCTTCCTGGGTGCGGCCGATCCACTGACGCAAATGATCGATGTCGGGTTTGCCGCTCATGGTTTTTTGCCTCGCGGAATATCGCTGGTGGACTCGCCGACCGCCGGCACGGCGCCATAGTGCCGCTGTTCGCCGATGACGATGGAGGCGGGCGCAGGATACGCGACGACCCCGTTCGGTGTCGCGACCTCGATCCGGCGCAGATGCGGATGCGCCGACAGGTCGTCCATGGTGTTGACCTCGGCGAAGGCGATGTCGGCGTCGGTCAGGCGCTTGAGCAGTTCATCGCGCGTCATGGTCCTGAACACGCCGTCGACGGTGTCGTCGGTCAGCTTGCGGTTGCGGACGCGCTCGACCATGTTGGAAAAGCGCGGATCGTTCGGCAGGTCGGGCATCGCCATGACCTCGGCGCAGAGTTTCTTCCACTCGCGCTCGCTCTGAATCGAAATCAGGATCTCCCGGCCGTCCTTGGACGTGAACACGCCGTAGGGCGCGATCGAGGTATGGGCGAGGCCGATGCGCTTCGGCGGCGTGCCCGCTTCCGCGTTCAGCAGCGGCACGGCGAGCCAGTCGGCCATCACATCGAACATCGAAATGCGGATGTCCGCGCCTTGCCCGGTGCGCGACCGGCCGATCAGGGCTTCGAGGATCGCCGCATGCGCCGTCGCACCCGTGGCGATGTCGACGATGGACAGACCGACGCGCGCGGGTGCGTCCGGTCCGCCGGTGATCGAGGCAAGGCCGCTCTCGGCCTGAATCAGCAGGTCATAGGCCTTGCGCTCGGCGTAGGGGCCGTCGTCGCCGTAGCCGGAGATGGTGCAGATCACCAGCGCCGGATAATCCTTGCGCAGGCGTTCGCGGGTGAAGCCGAGCTTGTCCATCGAACCGGGCTTGAGATTCTGCACCAGCACGTCCGCGCCGGCGATCAGGCGTTCGAGCGTCTTGCGGCCGTCGTCGGTGGCGAGGTCGATGACCACGGACTTTTTGCCGCGATTAAGCCAGACGAAATAACTGCTCTGGCCTTTGGCGGCGGCATCATACCCGCGCGCGAAATCGCCCTCCGGCCGCTCGACCTTGAAAACGGTCGCACCGGCATCCGCCAGCCGCGACGTACAGAACGGGGCGGCAACCGCCTGCTCGACGGCGATGACGGTCAATCCTTCAAGCGGCAGCATTCTGAATTTCCTAAAAGACAAGTTCTATTTTTGTCATTGCGAGCGAAGCGAAGCAATCCACCTCTCCCCGAGGGGGAGAGGTCGGATCGCGTCAGCTCGCAATGACGACATGTATCATCGCGCCTCAATACGAACGCGGCATGCCGAGCACATGCTCGGACAGGTGCGACAGGATCAGGTTGGTCGAGATCGGCGCCACCGAATACAGCCGCGTCTCGCGGAATTTGCGCTCGACGTCGTATTCCTCGGCGAAGCCGAAGCCGCCATGGGTCTGGATGCAGGCATTGGCCGCTTCGAACGAGGCGTCGGCGGCGAGCATCTTGGCCATGTTGGCCTCGGCGCCGCAATCCTTGCCGGCTTCATAGAGCCGCGTCGCTTCCTTCACCATCAGTTCGGCGGCGCGCATGTTGGCGTAGGACTTTGCAATCGGAAACTGGATGCCTTGATTCTGGCCGATCGGGCGGCCGAACACCGTGCGCTCCTTGGCGTAGTCGCTGGCCTTCTTGATGAACCATTTGGCGTCGCCGACACATTCCGACGCGATCAGGATGCGTTCCGCGTTCATGCCCGACAGGATGTAGCGGAAGCCCTTGCCTTCCTCACCGATGAGATTTTCGGCGGGCACCTTCATGTTGTCGAAGAACACTTCGGTCGTCGCGTGGTTCATCATGGTGCGGATCGGGCGGATCGTCAGGCCACCGGCCTTCTTGGCTTCCTGCATGTCGACGATGAAGACGGACAGCCCGTCGGTGCGCTTGGCCGCCTGTTCCTTGGGAGTGGTGCGGGCCAGGAGGATCATCAGGTCGGAATATTCGGCGCGGCTGGTCCAGATCTTCTGGCCGTTGACCACGTAGTGGTCGCCCTCACGTTTCGCAAAAGTCTTGAGCGAGGTCGTATCGGTGCCGCTGGTCGGCTCCGTCACACCAAAAGCCTGCAGGCGCAGTTCGCCCGAGGCGATGCGCGGCAGCCATTTGGATTTCTGCTCCTCGCTGCCGTGCCGGAGCAGCGTGCCCATGGTGTACATCTGGGCATGGGTGGCGCCGCCGTTGCAGCCGGCGCGCTGGATTTCCTCAAGGATCGCCGCTGCCGCCGACAGCTTCAGCCCGGAGCCGCCGTATTCCTCGGGGATCAGCACCGACAGGTACCCGGCGTCGATCAGGGCCTGCACGAACTCTTTCGGGTAGGCCATCTCGCGGTCCAGCTTGCGCCAGTACTCGCCCGGGAACTGGGCGCAAAGTTTCGCTACGGATTCGCGGATGTCGGAAAAATCTTGCTCTTGATGTGTCATGTCCATGCTTTGGCAGATTGGTGGGGCACGATCCAGCCGCGCCAGACGCGCAGCCGCATTCCGATTTTGCAGTCTTGAGGAATTAGCGGCTCCGGCGGCCGCGAGGAGGTCTACGCGGGGATGCGAACCGGCAATTCCTCGTAGCCCTTCACGAAGCTCGAGTAGATCCGCTTCGGCTCGCCGACAACCTCGATATTGTCGAACCGCTTGAGGATTTCTTCCCAGATGATCTTGAGCTGCAAGTCGGCCAGCCGCATGCCGACGCAGCGGTGAATACCGAATCCGAACGACATATGCGTCCTCGGGCGGGCGCGGTCGATGATGAAGCTGTCGGGATTTTCGATCATCTCGCCGTCGCGGTTGCCGGAGACGTACCACATCACGACGCGGTCGCCCTTCCTGATCTTCTTTCCGCCGAGTTCGGTGTCCTGCAGGGCGGTGCGGCGCATGTGGGCCAGCGGCGTCTGCCAGCGGATCACCTCGGGCACGAAGCTGTCGATCAGCGCATGGTTGTCGCGCAGCTTGTCGTACTGGTCGGGATTTTCGTTCAGCGCCAGCACCGAGCCGGTCATCGAGTTGCGGGTGGTGTCGTTGCCGCCGACGATGAGCAAAATGAGGTTGCCGAGCAGTTCGTCGCGGTCCATGTGACGCATGGCGTCGCTGTGCGCCATCATCGAGATAAGATCGCTGCCCGGGTTCTTGACGCGCTCGTTCCACAGCCGTGTGAAATAGTCGGCGCATTCGCCCAGTTCGCGCAACCGCTGCTCCTCGCTGTCGTAGATTCCGCTCTTCGGCAGGGCGGTCGCGAGATCCGACCAGCGCGTCAGCATGCGGCGGTCTTCCCACGGGAAGTCGAATAGCGTCGCCAGCATCTGCGTGGTGAGTTCGATGGACACCCGATCGACCCAGTTGAAGGTTTCGTTGCGCGGCAGGTTATCCAGGATGTCGGCGGCGCGCTCGCGGATCAGGATCGCGAGCCTGTCGAGATGCACCGGCGTGAACATCGGCTGCACGGTCTTGCGCTGCGGGCCGTGCTTCGGCTCGTCCATCGCGATGAAGCTCGGCCAGTTATAGTTCTCGCTCACGTCGCGCAGGCTGATGCCGCCATACTTGACGTCCGACGAGAAGATCGCGGCGTTGGTGTCGACATGCATGATGTCGTTGTACTTGGTCACCGACCAGTAATCCCCGACCGGGCAGGTCGTGCAGTAATGCACCGGCTCTTCCTTGCGCAGCCGCTCGAAGTAAGGCCACAGCGTATCGCTCCGGAACAGTTCGGGCGCGCCGACATGGAATTCCGACAGCGGCATCGAATAGGCCTTCTCACGCGCG
>JAGVII010000069.1 GCA_020056155.1 Afipia sp. | reverse complement strand
GTGGGGCTCAGGGGCTTGAAAATACGCAGGAGTTCACGGGCGACGCATCCGACCGCCATTTTTCCGGACAAAGGAACGCGGTGAGGACATTGTCACCTCACGCTGGTTTGATTAAACACCGTAGGGCGCCGTGTTCCCAGCAACCTCGCGCCTTTAACCACGTGGGGTTCTATGTCCGACCGTCCATCCAGCAATGTCGATCCCGCGGTCGCCGCCGGATTTGGCCATGAATGGTCGACTTTCCGCCAGGGCGAGGATACCTTTTCCGCGGATGACCGGGCGGCCATTTTCGATTCCTACTTTCACATTTTCCCGTGGGATCGCCTGCCCGCCGCTTCCGTCGGCATGGATGTCGGATGCGGCAGCGGCCGATGGTCGGTGATGGTGGCCCCCCGAGTCGGGCATCTGCATCTGCTCGATGCAAGCGCCGATGCGCTGAACGTCGCACGTGCGAATCTGGAAGCCGCAAACAACGTGACATTCCACCACGCCAGCGTGGGAGCGTTGCCGCTGCCAGACGCGTCACTCGATTTCGCGTTTTCCCTGGGGGTGTTGCATCACGTTCCCGATACCCAGGCGGCGATTTCCGAAGTTTCGACGAAACTCAAGCCGGGTGCGCCGTTCCTGATCTATCTCTATTACGCGCTCGACAACAGGCCGGCCTGGTATCGCGCGCTGTGGAAGTTCAGCAATATCTTCCGTGTCGTGATCTCAAGTCTCCCGGAGAAGCCCCGCCTCTGGATCAGCCAGGTCATTGCAGTCTTCGTATACTGGCCGCTGGCCCGCTTCGCGACTCTTGTCGAACGGCTGGGATTTTCCGCCGCAGCGCTGCCGCTGGAGTCCTACAAGGATCGGGCGTTCTATGTGATGAGGACCGACGCCTATGATCGGTTCTGTACTCGCCTCGAGCAGCGCTTCACCCGCGGACAGATCCAGGACATGCTGACCATCGCCGGGTTTCAGGACATTCGTTTCTCAGACCGTGTGCCGTATTGGTGCGCCGTCGGAATCAAGCGCTGACCGGATGAGCGACGTTTCATGAATTCATCGCTCGTCACAACGGCGCCGCTGGTCGCTTGCGTCATTTGCGCGGTTCTTATTCTGCTGCTTCGCCCAATGCTTCAGCGCTATGCGTTGGCGCGACCGAACGCGCGATCGTCCCATAGCGTGCCAACGCCGCAGGGCGGCGGCGTGGCGGTGGTCGCCGCGGTCGTTGCTTCAGTCGCGATATCGGTTTTTTTTGACGCGACGGCTGATTCCGTTCTGCTCGCAGTCCTTGCGGCGGCAGTCTTGCTTGCTTTTGTCAGAGCTTACGATGATTTGCGGACGATGCCCGTCCTGCCGCGCCTGCTGATGCAGGCCGCAGCCGTCGGCTTCGTGCTCGCGGCCCTTCCCGCCGAGTTTCATCTTGTTTCGGTTCTGCCCGTGTGGGCGGAGCGCGTCCTGCTGCTGATCGGCGGGCTGTGGTTCGTCAATCTCGTCAACTTCATGGACGGCCTTGACTGGATGACCGCCGCCGAGGTCGTGCCCGTCACTGCCGCGCTGGCGCTGTTCGGTTTCTGCGGCGAGTTGCCCTCGGGTCCGACGCTGGTGGCGCTTGCGCTGGGCGGCGCGATGATCGGTTTCGCGCCATTCAACAAACCTGTCGCAAAACTTTTCCTTGGGGATGTGGGCAGTCTGCCGATCGGCTTGCTGATGGGGTGGTGCCTGCTTCAGCTTGCAGAAAGCGGACATCTCCTCGCCGCGCTGTTGCTGCCGTTATATTATCTCGCCGACGCGACGCTCACGCTTCTTGGTCGCCTGATGAGGGGTGAAGCGATCTGGGTCGCCCACCGCTCTCACTTCTACCAGCAGGCCACCAACAACGGATTCAGCGTGATGCAGGTGGTCGGCGAGGTGTTTATCCTGAATATCGTTCTCGCCGGCTTTGCGGCGATCACCATCTGGCAGAAGTCGCCTTACGTTCAGGGCATTTCGCTGCTGCTCGGTATAAGCGCCGCGGCGCTCGTGCTCAGCCGCTTTTCCCGCAAGCGGAAACCGCTCGGGTGACCTAAGCCGCCCCGCTTTTGAATTCGGGAATGGCATCCTTCAGCACGCCGACAATGACGCTGCGCTGTTCGCTTCCCACCGCCTTTTCCAGCGTGGACAACCACCGTTGCAGGGTATCGAGCGGAGGCTCGTTGGGGCGCGCCGCGACGATACCGGCAATGCCGATGTCCGCCGTCGGTTCTTCGTGAGCAAACAGGATTTCGTTCAGGCGCTCGCCCGGCCGGACACCGGTGAACACGATGTCGATGTCATAGCCTGGCTGAAGCCCCGAGAGTCTGATGATGCGCTCGGCAAGATCGACGATCTTCACCGGCTGCCCCATGTTCAGTACATAGACAGACACGTCCGGACGCACCGGGCCAAGGGCATGAGTTGCGGACGTCACCACGAGATCGCACGCTTCGCGAATGGTCATGAAATAGCGGACCATGTCCGGATGCGTGACCGTCACTGGACCGCCGGCCTCGATCTGCGCCTTGAATTTCGGCACCACTGAGCCATTCGACGCCAGCACATTGCCGAACCGGACGGAAATAAGCCGCATCGGTGTCTTGCCATTGGCTTTGTGCATCAACTCGCGGTCGAGCGCCTGGCAGTACATTTCGGCAAAGCGCTTGGTCAGCCCGAGCATCGATACCGGTTCGATCGCCTTGTCGGTAGAAATCATCACCATGGCATCGGCGCCGGCACTCACCGCCGCATCGGCCACATTGACGGTGCCGAAGATGTTGGTCTTGACGCCCTCGCCCCAGTCCCGCTCGAGGATCGGGACATGCTTCAGCGCTGCGGCATGGAACACAATGTTCGGCTTGAACGCGGCCATGAGATGCGCGATGCGCTCACGGTCGCGAATGTCGGCGATGCGGCCTTCGATGACGGTCGATGGGAATTTCGCTGTCAGGTTTTCCAGAACCGCATGCAGCGCAGGCTCTGCGTTCTCCACGATCAGCAGACGCGACGCTCCGAACGTCATCACACGATCACAAATTTCCGAACCGATCGATCCGCCGCCGCCGGTGACAACGACAGATTTCCCTCTCACGAACGTTTCGAGCCTCTGATAGTCGATCTTGACGCTCGGCCGCAGCAGCAGATCCTCGACGGCAACGGGTGCAAGCCGCGGAGTTTCGCCGCTGCCTTCGAGTGACGGCAGGCGGCTGACCGTGAGGCCGAGTTTGCGAGCGCGGGTCAGCACCGACTCCGGCGACGCATCGGCCTCAAAGGCCGACGGCATCATGATGAGGCGCTGAAGAGGACGCTCCCGGCGCGAGAAATCGTCAACCACGTCGGCGAGATCGTCGATACCGCCGAGCACGGGGATACCGCGGATCGACTGCCCCCGGTCGGACACGGACGGCGACAGCACGCCAACCGGCCAGGTCCGCTTCACGGCGCCGCTTTCGATACCGCGAAGCAACACTTCTGCATCGGCCGCGCGCCCGACCAGCAGCGTCGGCGCGGCATCGAGGCCGCGCGCCTGGTTCAGCGTTCGTGTGTAGCGGAAATACCGATAAGCAATGCGCAAGGCACCGAGCGAGAAATTTTGCAGGAACCAGTAGATGATGATCGTCGTCTTGCCGAAGAAGAATGTGCCGTAGACGTTCGGCGCGATGAAAATGTAATCCAGCACCAGCAGCATCAGCGCCAGCACCGTCGAAGCTTTGACGATATTGAAAAAATCCGGCAGCGAAATGAACCGCCACTTGGTGGTCGTCAGCCGGAAGACGTAACAGACGGCGATGCTGAAAAGGATGAAGTACGGCAGGATGCGAAGCAGCAGCGGCAGGCGTTCGGCGAGACCGCTGCCCTCGAACCGCAGATAGAAGCTCGCGACGACTGCGAAGACCGTCGCCAACACGTCGTGAATGACGATCAACAGATTTCGCCAGGTGAGGCGCGGAAACCTGAACCGGGACAGCGCGGCCATGACTATGCCTGCCCCGCCGACGGTTTCGCCGTCCGGGAAGCGCGCAAAACCATGCCCCCCGCGACGCCGACAGCCAGTACGTAGATCCATCCTTCGTGAAAATCGAAGAGATGCGAATTGAGCAACGAACTGACAAAATTCTCGACCACCGCAACAAGACCCACCCACGCCGCAAGGCCCGCGTCAGCAAACAATCTGAGATGCGAACCCCACATCGCATACAGGGCGAGGAAGCCGAGCAGGCCCCATTGTACCGCCACGTTGAGCGTCTGGTTGTGCGGATTGCCGATGATCTGGGCCGACGCCCCGGTTTGCCCGACCGCGTCCTGCGTGAACAATGTTTTCGTCGATCCCGTTCCG
>JAGVII010000062.1 GCA_020056155.1 Afipia sp. | reverse complement strand
TGCTGCCGGATGTCGTCGAACAATTGCTGGCGGCTGGCGATCATGTCGTTGCCCTTGGCGACCCGCAGCACCACGCCGCGTTCGATGGCGCAATAGAGGGTCAGGCTGCCGTCGGGGTTGGCGTGCCGGATCGAGCGGACATAGTCGCTGCCGTCGATGCGCACCACCAGCGGCGCCGCCGCGAAATGGGTCGAGTCCAGTTGAGTTTCGGCAAGGTCGATTGCCCGGGCATACTCGACAGCGGCCTGACGGCCGTTGATTTCACGTACCAGGCGCGTGGCCGGGTCGGCATCGGTCACGACCAGCGGTGCGCTGGTGGCGACGAAATGGCTGGAACGGAACACCGTGAACGGCAGCGAAGTCGTCAGTGCCGCGACCACTGCCCGATCCTGGCGGAAAGTGCCGTCGGCGAACACATAAGTTGCCGCGAAGCGTTCGTCATCGCCCGCCGAACCGCCGACCAGGGCGATGTCGCCGAGCGCGCGCTGCAGGTGGTAGGTGATGCCCTCTTCGCAGCCGCACATCCCGTCGGTGAGCAGAAAGGCAAAGGTCCGTTCCGGCCGCCCATCCACTGAATGCCGCAGGTTGGCGATCGAATCGCGTGCCCGCGCGTCGTCGAAGTCGGCCAGCCCGTCAATGCGTGTCGTGGCCGCCGCGAAGCCGTGTGCGGGAAAGCTGATGCCAGCCAGGGTGCCGGAGCGATAGCCGGCCGGGCCGATTTCGCCGGACGTGGTGCAACCGATCACCGGCGTACCGTCGAAGCGCTTGTTGATCTCCGCGGCCAGATCGTCGAGATTGAAGCGGCTCGAACAGAAGAACACCACCAGCGCCGATTTCGGCTGGTGGATCGCATCATGCAACTCCGCCACCGCACTGCGCGGATCGGTGGCGAGCGAATGTCCCGAGCGCAACGTGTTCCCCTATCAGGCCACTCTCGGCCGGCCACGCGGGCAGGCGAGCGGTTTGCATTCAGTATATTGCCGACGCCTCGAATAGCGTTTGTTTGGCGACAAGCGGCGTTACTGTTGCGACGACCGGCAAACGCGCTATGCTGAGAAGCGCAATAACCAAGTGCGACGAGGGGATACAAAAGGCATGTTGGCGGGCGGTAGGCCGGAGTTCAGGTCGCTGACGGGCATCTATGAGCCGTCAGCCGTGCAGCAGCTTGCGGACGGGCGCTTCATTGTCGTCGAGGACGAAAAGGAGCATCCGTTCAGCCTGGTCACGATTGCCACCGATGGTGCCATCGCCAGCGCGCCGCTTGAGCCGGGGCTGCTCGATTTCAACGATGCCTTCTGGAAACTCGACGATCTCGAAGGCATCACGGCGGATCGGGCAGGCTGGATCTACGCCATCACTTCACATTCGCGCAATGACGACGGCGACGAGAAGAAGACGCGCGAAAAGCTGGTGCGCTTCCGAGTCGAAGGCGACCGCATGCGCGAGCCCTCGGTGGTGAAGGGACTCAAGCTGGCCCTGGCGGCGGCGCATCCGGTTCTTGCCGCCGCCGCCGGATTGCGCGGCGTCAAGGCCGAGGGCGGACTCAACATCGAGGCGCTGGAAATCACGCCGGATCAGCATCATCTGCTGATCGGCTTTCGCAGTCCGTTGCTCGACGGGCGGGCCATCATCGCGCGGATCGACAATCCCGCCGCCATGTTCGCGTCCGAGGCGTCGCCGGTGATCGCGTCCGTGCTGGAAACGCTCGACCTCGGCGGTCACGGCATACGCGCGCTTGCCCATATTCCCGCACTCGACGGCTATCTGGTCGTCAGCGGTCCGGTGGCGCGTGAGCCGACGCAGTTTCAACTCTGGTTCTGGGGCGGCGACGGTGCCGTACCGCGTCGCCGCGAGATCCCCGGGCTGGCTGGCTTCGAGCACGCCGAAGGCGTTTGCGCGGCCGTTGTGGCCGGCCGCCAGCACATCCTGGTCGTCAGTGACGATGGCAGCCGGAAGGAGGGGCGCTGCGCGCGTTTTCTCCTCCTCGATCCGGAGTGTCTGAGCGGCGTTGCGCGGTAGCGGATAGTCCTCCGCTCCCATGGGCGGGTGAACGCCGTCGGCTAGAATAGCCGTGTCGTTATTCCCGAAATCACGCGAGATGCGCATTCGCAGTTTCATCATGCTGGCCTCGGCTCTGGTTGCCGCCGCGTTTTTTTCGGTCGGCTACTTTGCCATCAGCCGCATCCTCGAACATTCCGTGCGGGAAGATGCCTACCAGTCTTCCGCCGCCACCGCGCGGATCACGTTCGCCGCCATGTACGAGCTGATGAGCACCGGCTGGAATCGCCAGCAGGCGGAGCAGTTTCTTCAGGCCGTGCGCGGCGCCGCCCGGGATACTTCGACGCAAGTCGAGATCTACCGTGGCCCCGTCGTGGCGGCCGATTACGGTGAAATCAACCAGCCTCCGCTCGACGATGCCTTGCGGCACCTGCTGTCCGGCGGGCCGGCGTCGACGGAGTCCTCCGCGAGCGGCATCCGCTACCTGATGCCCTTGGTGGCCGACCAGCGCTGCCTGCTTTGCCACATCCACGCCAAACAGGGCGACACCCTGGGGGCGATCGAGGTGCGTCAGGATTTTTCCGCGCTGATCGATGCGGCCAACCGCGATTTTCTGCTCTGGCTTCTGGCCATCGCGCCGCTGGCCATGGCGATTGCCGGTGCAGTGGTCTGGAAGGTGAACCAGCGCCTGGAACAATCGATCGCCGTGGTCGACAATGCGGTGCGCCAGGTCGAAGCGGTGTCCGATCTGCGCAAGCTGCACTTCGATCAGCACGATCTCGGCTTTCTCGAACTCAATCAGTTGTTCGGCCATTTGGGCAACCTGATTACCAAGCTGCGCGCCGTTGCTGTCGACAAGGATGTGCTGCGCTTCGAGATCGGTCTCCTGGAGAAGTTTGTCATCACCTCCGATGTGGTGCGCGATTGGGGCGACTACATTTCGCGACTGCTCGAAGACATCAACGAGGTGATGCCCACGCCGCTTCTGTTTTCGGTGTTCCAGATCGGCGACGAGGCGCTGGAGGTGGAAGTCTTCTGGGCGTGTCCGCCGGACCCGGAGACGCACGCCATGGTCGAGGCCGAGGTCAAGCGCATGATCGCCTCGGA
>JAGVII010000047.1 GCA_020056155.1 Afipia sp. | reverse complement strand
TGGAAGGCCCGGCGCGGCACCGCGCTGGCGCAGCACGACGGCGACGCAGCCTTCGTCCGCCGCGCGGTGTTTGACGCGGCCGCACGCGGCAATTGCGAAATCGTGACGCTGCATGCGGGTGAGACGCCGGTGGCCTCCGGCATCGTGCTCCGCCACCTCGACCGCGCCTTCTACTTCAAGCTCGGCGTCGACGAAAATTTCGCCAAATGGTCGCCCGGCGTGCAGCTCACGCTGGAACTGACGCGCCATATGTGCGCCGACCCCGCCATCGCCATGGTCGATTCCACCGCGATCCCCGGCCATCCCATGATCGATCCGATCTGGCGCGGACGCCTGGCCATCGGCGACGTGCTGATCCCGCTCAACCGCCGCGATCCGTTTGTGCCGGCCATCCGGCTCGGCCTCGCCTTGCGCAAGCTCGTCCGCGAGCCCGCGCGCCGCCTTGTTCACACCATCAGGAAACTCCGGGAGACACGCGCATGAACGTCGCCTCAGGCATTTCGCCCGTCATCACCGCCGACAATGAATCGCTGAAGCACGATTTTCCGCTGAAGCCGTTCGCGATCCGTCACAAGCTTGCGGGCCATCCGCTGCTGACGCTGTCGCGCATCGCCCAGCTTGCCTCAGAGATGCCGCGCGACCTGATCGAATACAATTCCGGCGACGCCTCCGTCAGCCAGGACCCGGACAAGGTGAAAAGCGTCGATCTCGATCCGGTCGAGGTCGTCAATCGCATCCAGACCGCGGGCGCATGGATGGTGCTCAAGCGCGTGGAGAAATCGCCCGAGTATCGCCAGTTGCTCGAAGACGCGCTGACGTCGGTCGCCCGCGCGCGCGGCTTCAAGAGCATCGAGGATGCGGGCTTCTCGCAGATCGAGGGCTTCCTGTTCGTGTCGTCGCCGAATTCGACCACGCCGTTTCACATGGACGCCGAGGACAACTTCTTCGTGCAGATTTACGGCGAGAAGATTTTCGCGGTCTATGACAACCGCGACGGCAAGATCGCCGACGACGCGCAGGTGGAGCACTCCACCGTCAAGCACCGCAACGTGCCGTTCAACGAGAGCTTCCGTCCGCGCGGGATCGAGTTCAACCTCGACGCCGGCGACGGCTGCTATATTCCGTATCAGTGGCCGCACTGGGTGAAGACCAAGGGATCGCATTCGATCTCGCTGGCGATCACCTGGAAAACCGAGGACGTGCGCCGCCTGAACGACCTGCATCGCTTCAACTCGATGCTGCGCGGCATGGGCCTGCCGCAGGCCGCTCCGGGCAAAAAGCCTGCGCTCGATGCGGCAAAGCTCGCTGTTTACCGCACTGCCGCCGCAGTCATCGAACCGCTGCGCGCCTCGGAAACCATGCGCCGGATCATCCGCCGCATCGCGCTCGGCAAGAATGCGAATTACTACCTGAAGAAGGCGTGAGCTGACCCAAACGGCGCCGCCCAGCTTGTGACGACCGGCGACACTCGCTAAGCTCGCGTCAAGGGGCGAGACGTGAAGGTCAGGACGCCATCGCAATGCTGGAGGAAGACGGCTGGTTTCTTGCGGCCACGCGTGGCTCGCACCGTCAGTAAAAGCATGCGGCGAAATCAGGCCGGGTGACAGTGGCGGGAAAGCCCTCCGATGACCTTGCGCCGGGCACGTTCAACAGTATCTTGAAGCAGTCTGGGCTAAAGGATACCCGCTGATGCGCTACGCGATCGTCATCGAAAAAGCCGCCGGAAACTACTCCGCGTTCGTGCCCGATCTGCCGGGTTGCATCGCCACGGCGACAACGATCCCGGAGGTCGAGACCGAAATCCGCGAAGCGATCCGCTTTCATATTGAGGGCCTGAAGGCCGACGGGCTCGACGTTCCGGCTCCGACAAGCCTTGCGGAATACGTCGAGACGTAAGTTTCGGTGAAGATTCACATCGACATCTTCTTCGTTGATAGCGGTCTTACCCCACCACCTCCCCCCCTCAGCGAACTCGGCGGCTGGCCCATTGCCTTGCGGAAGGCCGCCGAGAACGCGCTTGAGCTGCGGTAGCCGTTGCGCT
>JAGVII010000157.1 GCA_020056155.1 Afipia sp. | reverse complement strand
GCTGACCTTGCTGGCGAGCGCCTTCTGATTGGCATCGAAGTTTGGCGTGCCGCCGCCGAACAGGCTGCGCAAATCAGGAATGATCGGTGTCGGTGGCGCGGCGGCGGAGGGACCCGGAATCACCGGTGACGGTAGCGCCTCCTTCGGGACATCCGCGCGGGGCTTCGGCGCCGGCTTTGGAACGGGGACGGCCTGGGCAGACGCCGTCGGCATCATGAGCGCTACGGCGAGCACTGTCGCCAATGCGGCCGCAGGCAATTTCACAGCCAGAAAAGCATGCGCAGAGAGTGGTTTGCGGCAGAACGGCCGATTGCGATGGGATTTTCTCAACGGTTCGTCCTGTCGGATGCCTTGTGATCTTTCCGCTGGGGCTAGTGGAGTGGATTTGACATTCGCACTCCGCCGGCAGCGAGTCCTAAAAGCGAATGTCAAATCCAAAACTCCACTAGAAAGTTATATTTGCTAGTGGTCGAATGTTAGAATCGGACCACTAGCCCCAAGCTATGGCGATTTCGCGGCTGCGAACAGAGTGGTTTTAGCCAAATCGTTCGTCTTCCTCGGCCACCAGAATCTCGCGCTTGCCGGCGTGGTTGGACTGTCCGACGATACCTTCCAGTTCCATCCGCTCCATCAGCGTGGCTGCGCGGTTATAGCCGATCTGGAGCCTGCGCTGAATGTAGCTGGTCGAAGCCTTGCGGTCGCGCTTCACGATCGCCACCGCCTGCGAGAACAGGTCGCCTTCGCCGCCGTTGGCGCCCATGCTGGTGCCGTCGAACACGGCGTTGCCGTCCTCGTCGGTTTCCTCCTCCGCTGTGACCGCCTCGAGGTATTCCGGCTGCCCCTGCGACTTGAGGTGGCGGACGATCTTTTCGACCTCCTCGTCCGACACGAACGGGCCGTGGACGCGGCTGATGCGTCCGCCGCCGGCCATGTACAGCATGTCGCCCTGACCGAGCAGTTGCTCGGCGCCCATCTCGCCGAGGATGGTGCGGCTGTCGATTTTCGAGGTCACCTGGAAGGAGATGCGGGTCGGGAAGTTCGCCTTGATGGTGCCGGTGATGACGTCGACCGACGGACGCTGCGTTGCGAGGATCACGTGCAGGCCCGCCGCGCGCGCCATCTGCGCCAGCCGCTGTACCGCCCCTTCGATGTCCTTGCCGGCGACCATCATCAGGTCGGCCATTTCGTCGACGATGATAACGATGAACGGCAGCGGTTCGAGCTCGAGCTTTTCTTCCTCGTAGATCGCCTTGCCGGTTTCCTTGTCGAAGCCGGTGTGAACGGTGCGCGTGAGTTCCTCGCCTTTCGCCTTCGCTTCCGCGACGCGGGCATTGTAGCCGTCGATGTTGCGCACGCCGAGCTTTGACATGTTCTTGTAGCGCTGTTCCATCTCGCGCACGGCCCACTTCAGCGCGACGACGGCCTTCTTCGGATCGGTGACGACCGGCGTCAGCAGATGCGGAATGCCGTCATAGACCGACAGTTCGAGCATCTTCGGATCGACCATGATCAGGCGGCACTGATCGGGACGCAGGCGATACACCAGCGACAGGATCATGGTGTTGATAGCAACCGATTTGCCGGAGCCGGTTGTGCCCGCGATCAGGAGATGCGGCATTCGCGCGAGATCGACGATGGTCGAAACGCCGCCGATGGTCTTGCCGAGGCACAGCGGCAGCTTGGCGGACGACTCGTTACCTTCCTTGGCGACAAGCAGTTCGCGCAGGTAGACTTTCTCGCGGTACTGGTTCGGCAGTTCGATGCCGATGGCGTTGCGGCCGGGAACGACCGCGACGCGCGCCGACACCGCGCTCATCGAGCGGGCGATGTCGTCGGCGAGTCCGATCACGCGCGAGGATTTGATGCCGGGCGCCGGTTCGAGTTCGTACAGCGTGACGACGGGGCCGGGATGGGCGTTTGTAATTTCGCCGCGCACGCCGAAGTCCTGCAGCACGCCTTCCAGCGCGCGTGAATTGGCTTCGAGTTCGTCCTTGCTCAGCGTCTGGCGGTCCGATGCCTTCGGCGCTGCCAGCACGGAGATCGGCGGCAGCACGAACACGCCCTTGCGTCCGGACGACTTCGGTTCGGCGCGCTTGCGCGGCGCGCGGGCGGCGGGTTCTTCCTCCTCGTCCTCTTCCTCCTCTTCTTCCTCCGCCTCCTCCTCTTCTTCGTATTCGTCCTGCGGCACCAGCGACGGAGCACGGCGCCCGCCGCCGAGGCTCGGCTCCATGCGTTCGAAGGATGCGGAGCGGCGCGATTCCGTGCGTCCGACCATCAACGCGAAAAGCGCCGAGACCATGCGAACGGCACGCGCTTTCGCGCTCATGACGGCATGGACCAGCCAACCGAGTGAAATCGACCGGCGGTCGTCTTCCTCGAAATCGTCTTCGTCGTCGATCATCGGCGGCCGCGTCGGTTCGACGATCTTTTCCTTCGCGCCGGCGCCGCATGCGAACACGAAGCTTCCGATCATCGCCGCGAACAGAAGGACACCCAGCACACTGCGATAGATCGCGCCGGGCGGACCGAATACGACGGCGGGGAAGCGCACCAGCGCATCGCCGACGACACCGCCGAGTCCGGTCGGCAGCGGCCATGCGCCGCTGCGCGGCAGGCAGCTCGCAAATCCGGCGGCAATCACCGCGCACAGAATCCAGCAGGCGATCCGCAGCGCCTCGCGGTCGAACAGACGATGCGTCACCAGCCGCCAGCCCCACACCGCGACCGGCAGGACCAGCATGATCGCGCCGAGGCCGAAAATCTGCATCAGCAGATCGGCGCCGATGGCGCCGGGCCGGCCCATCAGGTTGCGGATGGTGCCGGAAGTTGCGTGGCTGAGGCTCGGGTCCTGCACCGACCATGTCATGAGGGCAGCGGCGACAACGCACGACAGGGCGATGACGCCGAGGCCGGTCAGTTCGCGCAGGCGGCGCGCCAGCATTTCGCGCAACGGGTCCGAAATCTGGCCGACGATGGGGATGACGCGTTCGATCGCTGGCATATTTCTAGCCCCGAGCTTCGTTCAAGACGTCGACCATACGATGCAACGCCTCAGCCGTTGTTTCACTGTCCTGCACCATGGCGACGCGGATGTATCCCGCGCCAGGATTGCTGCCATCGGCCTGCGGCCGCGCCAGATAACTTCCGGGAACGACGCGGACGCCGCCGTCCCTGAAGAGCTTCACGGTCGCAGCTTCGTCGCCGCCATGGGCGGAGACATCGAGCCAGATGCAGAATCCGCCGGCGGGCCGCCGATAGCCGAACCGTTTGCCGAGAATCTGGTCGGCGAGATCGAACTTGATCCGGTAGAGCCTGCGATTTTCATCCACATGAGCTTCGTCGGCGTAAGCGGCGACGGCGACATGCTGCAGCGGCACCGGCACCTGGGGGGCGGCGACATTGCGCAGCTCATGAAAGCGCGCGAGGAATTTCCCGTCGCCGGCAACGAAGCCGACGCGCATACCCGGCAGATTCGAGCGCTTCGAGAGCGACTGGAACGCAACCACGTTGGCGAAATCACGTCCGGCGGCCGCCAGCATGCTCCCCGGTGCTTCGCCGGTATAAATTTCAGAGTAGCACTCGTCGCTGAGCACGATGAAACCATGACGGTCGGCGAGTTGCTTCACGCGATCGAAGTAAGCGGGCGATGCCACAGCGCCCTGCGGATTGGCCGGTGACGCAAGATAGAATGCAACGGTGCGATCGAGGACCTCGGCGCTTAGCGAATCCAGATCGGGCAGAAACCCGTTGTCGCGGGTGGTGGGCAGAAATATCGCCTCGCATCCGGCCGCGCGCGCGCCTGCCGCGTAGGCCGGATAGAACGGATTGGGCATCAGGATCGCGGGCGCGCCCTTGCGCGGACCGGCGTAGCGGGCAGCGGCGATCGCCGCGAAAAACAGCCCCTCGCGGCTGCCGTTGAGCACCAGAATCTCGGTCTCGGGATCAATCGCCTTGGGAAGGCCGAAGCGCGTGGTAGCCCAGGCGGCGGCGGCCTGCCGGAACGGCTCGATGCCCTTGGCGGCCGGGTAGCGGCCGAACTCGTTGATGTGTTTGGCCAGTACCGGCTCGACAAAGCCCGGGACTGGATGCTGCGGCTCGCCAAGTGACATATTTATCAATGGCTTACCCGGCTTATAGGGGCTCATCAGGTCGGTCAGCCGGGCAAAGGGGGAGCGCTCGCTGACCGGGGCGCCATCTTGGGCGCCGGCAGCGGCCGCCGAGCGGGAAGAAGCGGTTATGGCCATTCGAAAAACGCCAGCACTACAGGGTCCGTCGATCCCTCAGGACTGATCCGGGATCGCGCAGGATTTGATCACATCACCATAGGTGGGGCGAGGTTAAGACGCGATTAACCATCGCCGCGCGGCCGGATTTTCGCCGCAAGTGTTGAGGGGCGCGGCGCAAAAAGTAAGGGCCCCAGCTTGCGCTGGGGCCCTCCGACGGACGGGGCATTGCCGGGTTTGTGCCCCTACCGTTGTCTCCTAAAGCACGATCCCTCCGGAAAACCGGTTTTGGACCATGCTCGTTACATATTGTACGCACGCTCCGTGTGGTCGGTGATGTCGAGGCCTTCGCGCTCCGCATCGACTGAAACACGCAGACCCACGATCACATCGACGACCTTGAACAGGATCGCCGAACCGATGCCCGAGAACAGCAGCGTGGTGCCGACGCCCCAGACCTGGGCCGTCATCTGCGCCACGAAGTCGTAATCGGCGACCTTGCCTGCGACATAGTCCATCACACCGGTGCCGCCGAGGGCGGGGTTGACCAGGATGCCGGTGCCCAGGGCACCGACGATGCCGCCAACGCAGTGGATGCCGAACACATCGAGCGAGTCGTCATAGCCGAGCGCGTTCTTCACCACGGTGCAGAAGAACAGGCAGACGACGCCGACGATGAGGCCAAGCACGATCGCGCCCATCGGACCGGAGAAGCCGGCCGCCGGCGTGACCGCAACGAGACCCGCGACTGCGCCGGACAATGCGCCGAGCAGCGAGGGGTGACCCTTGATCATCCATTCCGCGAACATCCACGACAGAGCCGCCGCTGCGGTTGCAACGAAGGTGTTGGTCATGGCGAGCGCAGCGCCACCTGAGGCTTCGAGATTCGAGCCCGCGTTGAAGCCGAACCAGCCCACCCAGAGAAGGGCAGCGCCGATCATGGTCATGGTCAGCGAGTGCGGAGCCATCAGCTCCTTGCCGTAACCGGTGCGCTTGCCGATCAGCAGAGCGCCGACCAGACCCGCGATGCCGGCGTTGATGTGCACAACCGTGCCGCCTGCGAAGTCGAGCGCGCCCTTCTTGAAGATGAAGCCGCCGTCCGCCATCACCTCGTCGAGTTTCGCCTGAGCCGCGGTCTTTGCCGCACCGTCAGCCGCGGCTGCAAGCGCCTTGACCGCATCGGTGATCGCATCCGGGCCGGCCCAGTACCAAACCATGTGCGCCATCGGGAAATAGATGAGCGTCACCCAGAGCGGGACGAACAACGCCAGCGCCGCGAACTTCGTACGTTCCGCGAAAGCGCCGACGATAAGCGCCGGGGTGATCGCAGCGAAGGTGAGCTGGAAGCAGAAATACACCAGTTCTGAAATGTTGACGTCGACGCTGAAGGTCGCCGCCGCCGATTCCAGAGTGATGCCGGACATGAAGGCCTTGGAGAAGCCGCCGACGAATTCGGAGCCGCCGG
>JAGVII010000296.1 GCA_020056155.1 Afipia sp. | reverse complement strand
TACATCCTTCTGTCGCCCAGCCTCTATCAGCGCGTCGAACGCGGCGGCGTGTTTCGCACCGGCATGTGGCCAGGCTCACGCCCGAGGCGGTGGGATGTCTTTGAAGAGTTAAAACGGCCTGAAGATGCTGGATCAGATCACGCCGCCGTCTGGGTCGACGTGAATATTTGACTCTCTGGACGCTCGATGGCGTGCTCTTGCGCGTTCGTCGAGACGTTAATTGAGAGAGTACTGCCGGTCATTCAGCTCTCCCCGGTCTGAATGCCGCATGGGGTGTGAACAAGAATGTCCAAGGAAGGCAACTTCGAGTCCTTGCTCAATCAGGAATTCCGCTGGCCAAAGAAAAGCGACCAGCCATTCACGCAATCCAAGGACTGGGAGCGAAATGCCAACATCGAAGAGCACGGCCATGGCCGCCTCGTACTTATGATGACTGGCTACAAAGCGGGCGCCGACCTGATGGTCGAACGGTCGAGGCGGTCCGGTTACGATCGCGACACGCTCGTTTTCCCGATCATATTTAGCTACCGCCAATTCATCGAACTCTCGCTAAAATACGTCATCACGACGTATGGTCAGACGGTCGGCGTCGCCGCCAGATGGACGACGCACGACCTCGTCGCGCTCTGGAAAACATTTCTCAATGTGCTTGAGGAGTACGGGATCGATGATCCGAATAAGACCGATCCCGCGGTCGCGACAATTGTCGTCGAATTTGCCAAGGTTGATCCCAACTCCTATTCGTACCGGTACCCGGTCGACGTCCGAGGTAATCCGATTCCGATCACAGGGCTACATGGATCGGGGCCATTCGGGATGATGACTGTCAATGACAAATGGATGGCTGTGGCGATATCCACCGCCAATCCTTTTGGCATCCGCAATGTGGGGATCAAGATCGTTGAGATCTTCATGCATGTGCTCAACGAGGTCCGGATCATGAACCGGCCAGATAATCGCGGCGAACAAGACTGCGATCGTGGCGACAAGTCCCAATGCTAAAAAGGTTGCTGTCATCCCGAACTCGGCACCGAGCCAACCAGCCAGAGGGTAAGTAGCAAGCCAGCATGCATGGGATAGCGCAAACTGGGCTGCGAAGACCGCGGGCCTGTCTTCGGGCGATGATGATCGACGGAGCAAACGACCGGATGGCGTCTGAGCCAGCGAGTAGCCAATCCCGATGGCAAGCCAAAGTCCAAGCAGAATATAGTAATTCTGTGCGGCGACGCCGATGAATAGCGAGGCCGCAAGCACGCCGGAGCCGGCAAGCATGGCGCGTCGGTCCGGGATCTTGTCAAGCAGGCTTGGCAATAGCAGCGCTGCCATCATGGAGCCGCCGCCGAAAGCCGCCAACGCAAATGCGGTTGCGCGCTGGCTTAACCCGAATTGTGCCTGCACAAGTACTACGGTGTTGACGATCACCATTGCGCCAGCAGCGGCCACGGCAAGATTGAGTGCCAACAGGCCTCTCAAGCGGGGTGTTGCGAGATAGATGCGGAGACCCCGCGTTGTGCGGTCATAGATACCACGGGGTACAGTTGGTTTTGGGCTTGGAAGAGTTACGGAGACGACCAGAGCCGCAGAAGCGAGAAAGCCGAACACCGTACCCGCGAAGAGGTTGTGAAAGTTTATGATTGTCAGCAGTGCCGCCGCCAGCGTGGGACTTGCAACGCTTTCGAGGTCGTAAGCGAGCCGGGACAGCGACAGTGCGCGCGTGTAGTCCTTCTCGTCGGGCAAGACGTCTGGAATGGTGGCCTGGAATGTCGGCGTGAAGCCAGCCGATGCGGATTGGAGGACGAAGATCAGGATGTAGATTTGCCATATCTCCGTAACGAACGGCAGTGCCACTGCCACTGCGGCACGAACGAGATCAAGCAAAACAAGCATACTTCGTCTAGGCAAGCGTTCGGCGAACGCAGCGGCGATGGGCGATACGCCGACATAGGCAATCATCTTGATAGCCAGCGCTGTTCCCAGCACAGCGCCCGCGTCAGCTCCGGCAAGATCATAGGCCAACAGGCCAAGCGCTACGGTCGCAAGCCCTGTTCCGACAAGCGCTATAACCTGTGCGAGAAATAGGTGGCGGTAAGTTCGGTTTGCAAGGACCTGTAGCATCGGAAGCCAATCATTCTTTTAAGGGATTCTGTACTATTCGCTTTTGGAGAGCCACCTACGAGCAAACAAAGTTGCTTGTGCCATGTGCATCCTAACGTCTCACGCTCTCTCCTTGGCGCAGGCGCTTGTAAAGCGAGAGAACGGCATCGGTGAAATCCTGGCCCGGATTGGCGCGGCAATACTGGCGCAACCATTCCACCTGCTGAACCAAAGGAAGCGAATGAGGAACCAGATCCACACCATCATCGACATCGGGCGGCTGACTGATCAGAACGCCGCTCATGAAGCCTTGTGCCCATGCGAAATAATCGCGGTGCATCGCAGGCGTTTGTTCTGTGTCCGCAGTGAACACATCACAACGCGCGGCACCGAGGCCCGCGATCTTTGCTGTCTGCGCGGTCAAATCACCTATGCCTGCCACATGCATGGCCACTATGACGACAACGCCTTGGACTATGCGCATAGTCCAAGGCTTGCTGTTCTGGCCGATATTCCGCCTAGTCGGTGACATAACGGGCGGTCAGCGTGTGCGTATGTCCGTCCTCGACCATGGTGGCCGAGAAGGCGATCCGGGCTTTCGAGCCGAGCGGAGCCTGGAGCTTTCCAATCAGCAAGTTGGGGGCTGAAGATT
>JAGVII010000361.1 GCA_020056155.1 Afipia sp. | reverse complement strand
GTCCTCGGTGGTCGGCTCCGGCCGGGCCCGCGTCCAGCTCACCGCCGACTTCGACTACAACAAGATCACCCAGACCTCGGACAAGTTCGATCCCGAGGGCCGCGTGCTGCGCTCCAGCCAGTCGCGCGAAGAATCCGCGGCCACCGCCAACGCCAACGACGGTCAGGTCACCGTCAACAACGAGTTGCCCGGCGGCCAGGGCCAGGGCGGCGGCGCCACCGCCAAGGACCAGAGCAAGAAGAGCGAGGAAATCAACAATTACGAGATTTCCCGCGTCACCAAGACCGAAGTGACCGAGGCCGGCCGCGTCAACCGCATTTCGGTCGCCGTGCTGGTCGACGGCAGCTACAGCAAGAACGACAAGGGCGAGGTCGTCTACGCCGCGCGCTCGAAGGAAGACCTCGACCGCATCGGCACGCTGGTCCGCTCCGCCATCGGCTTCGACCAGAAGCGCGGCGATCAGGTCGAGATCGTAAACCTGCGTTTCGCCGACGTGCCGTCGGTCATCCCCGCCGATGCGCCGAAGGGCTTCCTCGGCATGTTCCAGTTCACCAAGGACGACATCATGTATTTCGTCGAGCTCGGCGTCATGCTGGTCCTCGGCATCATCGTCGTGTTCATGGTGGTCCGCCCGCTGCTCAAGCGCGTGCTGGCCGCCGATCCGGCCGCAGCGATTCCCGCGCCAGCCCCGGCATTGCCCGAGGTTGCGCCGCAGCCCGTCCAGCCGCAGATCGCCGCGACCTCGATGATCGACGTCGCCCAGGTGCAGGGCCAGGTTCATGCCCAGTCCGTGCACCGCGTCGGCGAACTCGCCGACCGCAACCCCAATGAGACCGCCACCATCATCCGTCAGTGGCTTTCAGAACCGGCTTGATCCGCAATGGCAAACGCACCCGCGCTCACGAACAACAACGGTAGCCAGAACACCAACGACATCGCGGGTGTCGTCGCCACGCTGGCCAGCCGCCAGAGCGGCCGCGCCAAGAGCAAGCCGATGTCCGGTCCGAAGCGCGCCGCCATCATGATGCTGGCGCTCGGCGAACAGTACGGCGGCAAGGTCTGGTCGATGCTGGATGACGACGAGGTGCGCGAACTGTCGCTGGTGATGTCGTCGCTCGGCACCGTCGAGGCCGACGTGGTCGAAGACCTGATGCTCGAATTCGTCTCGCGGATGTCGGCGTCCGGCGCGCTGATGGGCACGTTCGACGCCACCGAGCGCCTGTTGCAGCAGTACCTGCCGTCCGATCGCGTCAACGGCATCATGGACGAAATCCGCGGCCCCGCAGGCCGCAACATGTGGGAGAAACTCTCCAACGTGCAGGAAGAGGTTCTCGCCAACTATCTCAAGAACGAATATCCGCAGACCATCGCCGTCGTGCTGTCGAAGCTGAAGCCCGAGCATTCCGCGCGCGTGCTGGCGATCCTGCCCGAGGACATGGCGCTCGACGTGGTCAACCGCATGCTGAAGATGGAAGCGGTGCAGAAGGAAGTCATCGAGCGCGTCGAGCAGACCCTGCGCGTCGAATTCATGTCGAACCTGTCGCAGACCCGCCGCCGCGACGCCCACGAGGTGATGGCGGAAATCTTCAACAATTTCGACCGCCAGACCGAAACCCGCTTCATCACCTCGCTGGAAGAGGACAACCGCGAGGCGGCCGAGCGCATCAAGGCGCTGATGTTCACCTTCGACGACCTCGTCAAGCTCGACGCCGGTTCGGCGCAGACGCTGATGCGCCATGTCGACAAGGACAAGCTGGGCATCGCGCTGAAGGGCGCCAACGAGACCGTGCGCGACTTCTTCATGGGCAACATGTCGAGCCGCGCCGCCAAGATGCTGCTCGACGACATGGCCGCCGCCGGTCCGGTGCGGCTGCGCGACGTCGACGAGGCGCAGGCATTGCTGGTCAATCTCGCCAAGGATCTCGCGGCCAAGGGCGAAATCATGCTGCAGAAAAACCGCGCTGACGACGAACTGGTGTACTGATGGGCGCACCCGCAAAATTCCTGTTCGATCACGACTTCGCGGCGCCGGACGCCGCCAAGGAGCGCGCCGCGAGCGCCATCGAGGTCGCCCAGCAGATCGCGGATGCGGAAGCGCGGGCCTATCGCGCCGGTTTCGATGCCGCGCGGAACGAGGCCAGGGCCGAGAGCGACCGGCGCGCCGCGCTGGCGCTGGAGGAGATCGGAATTTCGATCAGGGCCATCGCCGGCCGCTTTGCGACCATTGAGGAGCGGATGGAGACCGAGGCGGTCGATGTCGCGCTCGCGGTTGCCCGCAAGCTCTGCACCGAACTGGTCGCGGCCGAGCCGCTCACCGAAATGATGGCGCTGGTCAGCGACTGCTTCCGGCACCTGACCTCGACCCCGCACATCGTGGTGCGCATCAACGACACCCTCTACGATGCCGCGCGCGCCCAGATCGAGCAGCTTGCCAAGCGCAGCGGCTTCGAGGGCAAGCTCGTGATCCTGGCCGAGCCGGAGATCGCCACCGGCGACTGCAGGATCGAATGGGCCGACGGCGGCGTCACGCTGGACCGTGCCTCCATCGAAGCGAAGATCAACGAACTCGTCGGGCGCTATCTGGCGTCCCGCAATCAGGCCGGGATTCCCGGCCATGAGGAGCGACCAAAGGATCTGCCATGAGCGACACAGACACCAACGTTCCGCTTCCCGATCTCAACGCCGCCGACGCATTGATGCCGGACGATCAGTCGTTCGACGATAACGATTATGTCGGGCGCATCGCATCCGATCTCGAAGCCGTGTTCGACGTTCCGGTGCAGGTCTCAGCAGTCCTCGGACGCTCCAAGATGGACGTCTCCGAACTGCTGAAGCTCGGACCGGGCACGGTGCTCGAGCTGGACCGCCGCGTCGGCGAGGCAATCGACATCTATGTCAACAACCGGCTGGTGGCGCGCGGCGAAGTCGTCCTCGTCGAGGACAAGCTCGGCGTCACCATGACGGAAATCATCAAGGCGGAACGGTCCTGATGAATGTAAAACCCACACCGGCGGCAAAGACTGTGCTCACCTCTCCCCACGGGAGAGGGAGCAGACTTCCGTCGGCGCAACATCTCGATCAAACACCGCTTCAGTCCTAACAGGAGACCACCATGCGGCTTCTCATTGTTGGCACCCTCAAGGGCCAGCTCACCACAGCCACCAAGATCGCCATGGAGAATGGCGCGACGGTGACCCACGCCGAGGACTCGGACCAGGCGATGCGCGTGGTACGCGGCGGCAAGGGCGCCGACCTGCTGCTGGTCGATGTCGCCCTCGACATCCGCGATCTGGTGATCCGGCTGGAAGCCGAACACATCCACGTTCCCATCGTCGCCTGCGGCATCACCACCGATGCGCG
>JAGVII010000655.1 GCA_020056155.1 Afipia sp. | reverse complement strand
CACATGCGGATCGGCATCGGAGGTCGCAGCAGTCAACGCTGGAATTGACTCCTCGAGCTTGAGAAAGCCGATCACTCCAATCGCCTGGACGCGCACGGAAGCATCGATATCGCGCAGGGCATCCAACGCCGGTTTCAGCGAATCCTTGCGACGCAACTCCTTCAACGCCCGCAATGCGGCCATTCTGACGAAGGCATGAGAATGATTGACCAGCGGCAGGATCGCGTCAGCGCAAGCAGGATCCTTCAACTCTGCCATGCTGTCGGCGGCGGCAGTCGCCACCGCCTGTTCCGGATCGACGACAATTTCGGCGAGCGCCGATGCAGCCTCCGGTCCATCAAACTCGCCCAGCGCCAGTGCCACCTGTTGGCGCACTCCGGGGTCGGGATCTGACGTCATGCGAGCGAGATGCTCGACCGCAGCCGGATCACCGGAGTGTCCCAGCGCGATAATGGCTACGCGACGCTCAGCGGGATCGGCCGCCTGAAGTCGATCGTCAGCATCGTCGAGGTCGTCGTAGGATTCAAACGGCCCGGCCATGGCATTTACCTGAGAAGATAGGGAATATTGACGGTGACGGCACCGGTGGGGCAATCCGCCTCGCACGGCATGCAGTACCAGCATTCGTCATAAGCCATGTAGGCCTTGCCGGTCATGTCGCTGATGCGCAGGACATCGAGCGGACAGACATCTACGCAGACCGTACAGCCCTTGTCCGCGATGCACTTGGCGTTATCGACAACAACCGGGACAGACGTTTCATAACTTGCGAGAGGCATATTTTTGGCTCCTTGTCTGGAGAATTCCTGCAGGGACGATCACGCGCTCGCGCGGATACGCTGCTTATCGTAGAGATTCTTTTCATCATCTGCGATCGGCACGATGTATGGCTGGACCTCGCGCTTCTCGCCGGTCATGCGGCCGTCTTTCTTGCTCAGTAGCGAATGACAGAACCAGTTCTCGTTGTCCTTTTCAGGATACTCCGTCCGCAGGTGGTAGAGACCCCAGCGGCTTTCGGTGCGATAGAGTGAGGAGAATGCTGCCATATCGGCGCAATCGACAATCGACTGCACCTCAAGAGCGCGAAGCAATTCATGCGAATTGCGCGCGATCATGTGGTTTTCCATGTCCTCGCGCACTTCGGCGAGACGCCGCTGTCCAAGTTCGAACTTGCGGGTCACTTTGGGCGGCTGAAGATAGTCATTCACAAGGCGTCGCGCCTTGTATTCGATCTGGTTCGGCGGAATGCCGTCGTCGCGCCTGGTCGGCGCGAGCACTCGTTCCCTCTCCTTCGCGATATCGGCAGCATCGAACTTTGCGAAATCGTTGTTATCGGCGAATTCCATGGCATCTTCACCGGCAACCGAACCGTTGGTGAAGGCCCCGAGCATGTAGTTGTGCGGGACGCTGGCCATGTCTCCGGCAGCGTAGAGACCCGGAATGGTTGTGCGTGCGAACTCATCCACGAACACGCCGGACGCACTGTGACCCGAGCAGAATCCAATTTCCGAGATATGCATCTCGATCGAATCCTTTCGATAATTGTTGCCGCGCCCCTCCTGAAACCGCCCTCGCGTCGGCCGCTCGACCTTGTGAAGGGTCGACTCGATCTCTTCGATGGTCTTTTCGTGAAGATGGCTGAGCTGAAGGAACACAGGCCCCTTCCCTGACTGAAGCTCGTTGTAGAATTCGAGCATCATCTGCCCGGACCAGTAGTCGCATTCGATAAAACGCGAACCTTCATTATTCGCTGTAAAGGCACCGAATGGACCGGCCACGTAGGCGCAAGCGGGGCCGTTGTAGTCCTTGATGAGCGGATTGATCTGAAAGCATTCGAGGTTCGCGAGCGCGGCACCGGCATGATACGCCATCGCATAACCATCGCCGGAATTCGCCGCGTTCTCATACGTGCCGAACATGTAACCCGACGTCGGCAATCCGAGCCGGCCCGCCGCGCCCATGCACAGGATCACGGACTTGGCCTTGATCACCAAAATCTCGGCGGTCCGCGTGTTGACACTGATGACGCCTGCAATCCGGCCGTCGTTGCCGGTCAGCAGCCGCGTCGCCATATAACGATTTGAAATCAGGATTCGCGCACGGCGCAACTGCCGATAGATCGCCTTCTTGACGGTTTCACCGTTTGGCATCGGAAGCACATAGGTGCCGATGTGATGGACCTTCTTGACGGCATAGTCGCCATTTTCATTCTTCAGGAAGCGAATGCCAAAGCTGTCGAGTTCCTCGATGATCGAGTAGCAGCGCTCGGCATATTTGTAGACCGCCTTCTGATCCACGATGCCGTCGTTGGCGATGGTGATTTCCTTGGTGTACTGCTCCGGGGTCGCGTAGCCGGGAATGACCGCGTTGTTCAGTCCGTCCATTCCCATCGAGATTGCGCCGGAGCGCTTCACGTTCGCTTTTTCCAGCAGAACAACGTTAGCTTTCGGATTTTTCAGCTTTGCCTTCAGCGCAGCCATCGGCCCGGCGGTTCCGCCTCCGATTACGAGGACATCACAGGAGACCTCGGAAAGACCGTCGATAATTTCATCCATCGTGGTTCCTCACGTCCTCGTCGAAGCAATTTCCATTCCAGACAATCGCGAGAATGGCGTCGGTACAGAATTGATCAGGCGCACTGCGGGAGATAGCAATTAGTTGTCAGCATGATGCGACACCTCGCCTATCGCTCGACAAACGCCTTTTCGATGACGAAATGGCCCGGATCGCTGTGGTTTCCTTCAAGAAAGCCGCGCGCCTCGAAGATCACGCGCAGATCCTCCAGCATACCAGGACTACCGCACAGCATGATCCGGTCGGTCTCGATATCCAGTGGCGCAAGGCCGATGTCGCCGAACAGTTGTTGGGAGGCGATCAGGTCGGTAATGCGGCCGCGATTCCGAAACGGCTCGCGGGTCACCGTCGGGTAATAAATGAACTTTTCGCGCATCAGCGGCCCGAAGAACTCATCCCCGCCAAGAGTCGCAACCAGTTGCTCGCCATAGGCGAGTTCGGATACCTGTCGACAGCCATGCACCAGCACGACCGTCTCAAATCGCTCGTAGACGTCCGGGTCCTTGATCAGGCTGGCGAACGGCGCAAGACCGGTGCCAGTCGAAAGCAGCAAAAGCCGCTTCCCTGGAATCAGGTTATCGGCGATCAGCGTTCCGGTTGCCTTTCGTCCGACCAGAATGGTGTCACCCTGCTTGATCTCTTGTAGGCGTGAGGTCAGTGGCCCGTCCGCGACCTTGATGCTGAAGAACTCGAGTTCTTCTTCGTGATTCGCGCTCGCCATGCTGTAGGCGCGCAACAGCGGGCGGCCGTCCACCTCGAGACCAATCATGGCGAACTGCCCATTCTGGAATCGGAAGGCCGAACTTCGCGTCGAGGTAAAGCTGAAAAGCGTATCGGTCCAGTGACGAACCGAAAGAACTTTCTCTCTATGGAATGCGCTCATTGTCTGTTTCCCAGTATCGTGTCTGCCGGGAAAACCCGGTGCCGGAGACAGGGAAGCAAAAAACACCCTTGAAATACTGGTGATTTGCATTACCGGATCGGCGCTTGCGAATATCGATTCAAAACGCCCGGCGGACAATCGCGCAGCAGAAACGCCGGTCGATTAATTTCAATAATAGTTTGCGGGATGTGGCGTCCGGGAAATTAGAACGTGTGCTCGCTGACGAATACCACCATCAGCAACAACAGAATCGCCGACAGAATCAACAGCAAGACGATCGGGCGCCAGCCGTAGGACTTCACACTCTGCCATGGCAATGTGAAGCCGATCGCGGCCATCGCCATGATCAGACAAAACCGCGAGAGCGGTGCAGCAGCTATCTGGAGCGTCGGAGGAACGAGGCCCGACACGTTGAGCAACGCGAAGGCAACAAATCCCAATAGAAACAGAGGCGGCAGTGGCACCGCGGATCGCTCGGACGGAACGCTCCGCAACAGCGCAACCAGTATGGAGGCCGGCGCCAGCATCGCCACGCGGAGCAGCTTCGCCATGGTTGCCACCTCCCCCGTCGCGGGATCGACGCTGTAGCCGGCGGCGACAGCGTGTGCGACTTCGTGAATAGTTCCCCCGAGGAGAATGCCCCCGGCCGCTGCGTCCAGACCCAGCAAGTGAATCAGCGGCGGATATGCCAGCATGGCGACCGACGACAGAAGGCTGACCGCACCGATGGTGCAAGCGACACTGTATTTTCTGGAATCGTCGCGTGTCAGAACCAATGCAAAGGCAACCGCCGCGGACGCCCCGCAGATGGCAACGGAGGCAGCCGCGATCACGGATAGATCGCGATCGATTCCGAGCATCGGGCCGAATATCAGGCCTGCGATCAGAATCACCGCAACGTTCGTTGCAAGCACGGCAATCGTTGCGGCATCCAGGACTTGAAGGGTCTCGGCCGATATCTGGAAACCGAGCAGCGCCACGCCGATCCGCAACACGTGCTTTCCTGCTATATGGATGCCGGGAAGGAACACCGGCGACGGCGACCAGACCGACGCAATTGCTATGGCACCCAGCAGAGCCCAGACCACGCCACTCCCGCCGTACATAGCAACGCCGGTTGCAGCCATTGCCAGCAGCCCGCATATCGCGAGCCCGGGTAGTATCCGGTTTGCCGAGGAGGTCGCCGCCGTGAACTGCCGTAACAGCATGAGGATGGATGTCCGGAGCCGAGGCGCCTCGGAGGCGCAATAAACTGCGCACAGACTGGATAACGACGACCAGTCCTCACAAGCAAAGAATTGCCAAGAAAACAGCTTGAGCAATACGTCATGTTTTCGGAGCAATTAATTGCTGGCGGCGAGCCCGGTTCGATGGTGTGTTTACAAGCTCGGAGAATCCGCTTTGCCACAGTTCGCCGCATCGCCAGCACTTGCTGCTGCACCAAAACTGATCGAGATCAGCGACGATCGCAGTCACATGCGTCTCACATTTGCAGACGGCGACGACATCGAACTCAAAGCGAACCGCCTCCGCGAGGCTTGCAAATGCGCTCATTGCACAAGAGCAAGAATTGACGGCGTCTTTCCCGAGCAGTTCGACGATATCAAGATCGGCCAATTCTCTTTCATGGGTGGATACGCGATCAATATCGCGTTCTCGGACGGCCACGCCCGCGGAATTTATCCGTGGGCTTTTCTGGTCGGGCTAAGCGACGCCCGCATTGATATCCAAGACTAACTTCGAAGCCTGACGTTCAAGCTCCGTAAGTCTTAATGTCGCAGAGCACGAATTGGCATGAGGCTTGCTCCGCACTTTAGACCGATTTTAAAGTCTGGAGCGCGCTATGCAAATCTATGCAGCAGTCAATGCCGGTGCCGGGCGCGGAACTCACTTGCAGCGAACCCCTGCAGCATCGTCCGCGGGAAACCAGTCGCTGTTGCTGACGGAGAGTTCAGGATCCCTCGGTGGCGCACCATCGCTGTTCGAAACGCTCTCGTTACAGGAACGGGAGATCGTTCTGAAGAAGGGCCGCCGCAAGGTTCTTTATCGCGGCCAGACGCTGTTCAATCAGGGTGCGAAACACGACGGAATTTATCTGATTGAGACCGGCCGGGTTCGCGTGTTCTACACCGCGCCGTCGGGGCGGGAAATTACCCTCGCCTACTGGCATCCCGGCAACTTTGTCGGGGGGCCAGAAGTGTTCGGCTCCGGCGTGCACCAATGGTCCGGCGTCGCGACCAGTAACTGCAGCCTGGTGCAGCTTCCCGGCAGGGAGCTGCGCGCGCTGGTCGTTGAAGTTCCCAACCTTGCGATTGGTCTTATCGAGGGGCTGACATTCAAGGGAAAGTGCTACTCCGCCCTGGCCCAGATGCTCGGCACACGGTCGATCACCGAGCGGCTGGCGCATCTGCTTCTTCATCTCGTGGAACTGTACGGCGTCAAAGATCCCGAAGGCGTTCTCATCGGCGCGGCTTTCACCCATGCAGACCTCGCGCACATGGTCGGCGCCACGCGTCAATGGGTCACGATCAGCCTCAAGAGGATGCAGGAGAAGGACGTGGTGGTTTCGCGTAAGTCTCGCATCATCGTGCGACGGCCCGACATCCTTCAGGAGATGAAGGGCCAGGGTGACTGATGGCGCTGCCTACCGGTGGGGCGCTTGGGCGCAAAATTGCTCAAGGACTAAGCAGCAGGCCTTTCGGTGCAACTAATCGACCTCCTGTACCGGACGACGTTTGCCGGATCGGTCATATCCCCCAAGGATGTCCAAAATCAGGGAGAAATGCCCCGGGGCACATCAAACATCGAGAGGGGTCTGTCATGGTTCATCATTCTGGATACCGTAATCTATTTGCCTTTACCGTCGCCGCCGCGCTGGCCTTCGCGAACGCCGCGACAGCGCAGACCACAGTGAAGATCGGAATCGGCACGCAGGACACCACCACGAACACAGCCACCACTGGCGTCGTCATTCGCCAGTTGCGCCTGCTCGAGAAATATCTCCCTAAGGACGGAAAGTACGCCAACATCAAGTTCGAGTTTGAATGGCAGAATTTCACGTCGGGTCCGCCCGTCACGAACGGCATGATGGCGAACAAGCTTCAGTTCGGCGGCATGGGCGATTACCCGCTCGTGGTGAATGGCTTCACGTTCGAGAATAATCCGGAAAGCAAGAGTCGGCTCATCGCCGTCGCCGCTTACAGCCTCGACGGCTCCGGAAACGGCATGGTCGTGCATAAGGACTCGCCCTATTACGAACTCTCCGACCTAAAGGGAAAACTGGTCAGCGTCCCGTTTGGCTCGGCCGCGCACGGCATGGTTCTGAAAGCGATGCAGGATCGCGGCTGGCCGGCAGACTATTTCCAATTGGTCAGTCAGAGCCCCGAAGTCGGCTCGACCAACCTCCAGGAAAAGAAGATCGACGCTCACGCCGATTTTGTTCCGTTCGCCGAACTGCTCCCGTTCAGGGGATTCGCACGCAAGATTTTCGACGGCGTCGAAACCAATCTGCCGACCTGGCACGGCGTTGTTGTCCGCACCGACTTTGCTGAAAAGTATCCGGAGGTTGTCGTCGCATATATCAAGGCGATCGTTGCTGCCAACGAATGGCTGCGTGCCGACCCACAACTCGCCGCCGAGAAGATTCAGGAATGGACCGGGATCAACAAGGAAGTGGTCTACATCTTCCTCGGGCCAAGCGGCAACATGACGACCGATCCGACCATCAAGCCCGCACTGATCGAAGCTGCCGCGACCGATGTGAAGGTCCTGCAGAATCTCGGCCGGATGAAGGAATTCGACACCACGAAGTGGGTCGATGACAGCTATATCCGCAAAGCGTATGCCGAGCTGAAACTCGACTACGATGCCCAGCTCAAGAATACGAAAAACTATGAAATCTCGGGCGAAGACAAGTTCTGCAAGAAGCCGGTCACCGATCCGCGCAAGGCCGGTGAAATCTGGGTCGATGGCGAAAAAATCGAACCATACAGCAGCGCGTCCTGCACGCTCGGTGCTTATGCGGGCCTCAAGGCGAAGGGCAAGAAGATCAACGTCGCTTATGTCTTCGATACGTCCCGCGGCATCAAGCTGTTCGCCGATCAGGCCTTTTTCGCGGTTGCCGCCGACAAAAGCGAGATCGCGCCGTTCCTCCTGAAGAAGGACGCCGAAGCCTACGCCGCCAAGATCAAGGGCAAGGTGCTCGGCTTCGACGATGCTCTCAAGTCGGTCGTTAGCGGAGGTTGAACGTGGAGAATGCTGCCCTTCGGCGTCGAAGTGACAATCTGATGGACCCGCAGTTCGCAGGTGAGGTGGCACCGGCAATCCCGGCGCCGCCTCCGGCACCCGGGATACAGATCAGCAGATTCGCCGCTCTGTCGCTTCGATGGTTGTCGCTGCATCGAGACCGGATACGCGCCTTCGCCATCGGCGTCGCCTCCATCGCTCTCTTTCTGCTGGCTTGGCATCTTCTGACAAAGTATCGCGTCAACCTTCACGTTCGCTTCGTCAACGTCCCTACCCCGGCACAGGTCTACGAGAGCTTCTCGAAGGCCATGCATGACACCAAATTTTTCACCCACGTTCTCCTGAGCTGCCGTCGCATTTTCTTCGGCTTCGCTCTGGCAGCTCTCATCGCCGTCCCGCTTGGCCTGATCATGGGACGCTTCCGGCTGGTGCGCGAGATCATCTTTCCCGTATCGGAAATTCTGCGGCCGATTCCAGCAATCGCATGGGTCCCCATGTCCATCATGCTGTGGCCATCAAACGAAGAGAGCATCATCTTCATTACCTTTCTTGGCTCGTTCTTTCCGGTGCTGATCAACACTCTGCACGGGATGTCGATGGTCGATCCGGTGCTGGTGCGTGCGTCGCAATGCCTCGGCGCGCGTGAGACCTCAATCTTCCGCGAAGTCTACTTCCCGGCATCTCTCCCGCACATCTTCACCGGCCTGACGGTGGGCATGGGTGTGGCTTGGGTCTCGCTGATCGCAGCAGAGATGATCTCCGGCCAGTACGGCATCGGTTACTTCACCTGGGAAGCCTACTCACTGGTTCAGTATGCCGACATCGCGCTTGGCATGATCGCCATCGGCATCCTTGGGCTTGGGTCGAGTGCGCTGATCCGCGGGCTGGGCCACCTCATCATGCCATGGAACAGGTCATGAGCAGCAAAATCGCAAACGAGACATCGAAAGGCCGAGTCGAGGTCAAGGACTTCGCTCTGAGCTATGACACTCTCGACGGACCGGTCGAAGCCGTCACCAGCGCGGCGATCCACGTCAATCCCGGCGAGTTCGTCTCAATCATCGGGCCGTCCGGCTGCGGCAAGTCCACATTGCTCAACGCGGTCGCCGGCTTTCTGAAGCCGACACGCGGAGTAGTCACCGTCGATGACGAGCCGGTCAAAGGGCCAAGCGCCGAACGCGGTATGGTATTTCAACAGTATTCCCTATTTCCCTGGAAAACCGTGCGCGAGAACGTCGAATTCGGCCTTAAGATGAAACACGTCGACAAATCCAGCCGCGAGCGCGCTGCGCGCACGCTGCTCGGCATTACCGGCCTGCTTGCGTTCGAGAACCAGTATCCTGATCGGTTGTCCGGAGGTATGAAGCAACGCGTCGGCATCGTGCGGGCACTCGCGACCGGGCCGAAGGTCCTGCTGCTGGACGAGCCGTTCGGCGCGCTCGACGCGCAAACGCGCGTGATCATGCAGCAGATCCTCACGAACATGTGGCAGCGGCTCAAAATCTCCGTCTTGTTCGTGACGCACGACATCGACGAAGCCATCTTCTTGTCGGACAGGGTTTATTGCATGACCGCGCGCCCCGGCTCCATCAAAGCGGAAATTGCAATCCCACTGGAGCGTCCGCGCCAGCAGTCGATGATGATGTCCTCGGAATTCCTCGGACTGCGCCGCGGACTCATGTCTCTGATCCGCGAGGAAAGTCTGAAGGCGATGGGCGGCGAGGTCAGCGATCTCGCGATGGAGGGCCTGAACATCGATCTCCACGGCCAGTCCTTCGCTGACGTCGTCTAGCCACCCGGAAACTCAAAGCAGGATTGACAGCGATGACTTACGTCGTGACCGAAGCGTGCGTGCGCTGCAAATTCATGGATTGTGTCGAGGTGTGTCCTGTCGATTGCTTCTATGAGGGCGACAAAATGCTGGTCATCGATCCGGATGCTTGCATTGATTGCGGCGTTTGCGAACCGGAATGTCCCGCCGATGCAATCCGGGCCGATACCACGCCCGATGCGGCAGCCTGGATTCCATTCAATCGGGAGATGTCCAGCGTCTGGCCGAACATCACCGAAAAGGGCGAGCCACCGGCCGATGCCGAAGAATGGGTGACAGTGGCGAACAAATTCGAGGCCGAGTTCGGAAAACCCGCTCCAGCGGCATGATCACGAGTGCTACCGTGGTTGTCGTCCGCGAAGAATCGCGCTGAATGGAGTTTTTCAGCTTTCGAGAATGAGGTGGACGCTTCCGAAGTCCGCGCCGCTGATGCAAGCCGCTGGCGATCACTTCGGTTGCGGCGTGAACGTGAAAACCACCTTCGTCGGTGTTGACAGAAAAGGTGCGTGCTGGAGGTCATCACTTGGAGGCAACCGCTTCGGCAGAAGCCATGGCGATCATCCGCCCCAGTTATCCCTGCCCTGTTTAGAGAGAGTTTATCAGAGCCACAACGTCGCCCGCGCGTAGCGTCTGCCCCGGCTTGATGCGGATAGATGATATGCGGCCGGCGACAGGCGCCTGTACACTGATTTCCATTTTCATGGACTCGATGATCGCAAGCGCATCACCCGCAGCGACATCTTCCCCTTCATTCACCAGAATTTTCCAGACGTTGCCCGGCACCTCCGAAAACGCCCCCGTATTGCCGTCCGGAATGTCTTCGGCATCCGCACCTGCGCCCGCAGACATATCATCAGCCACCTCATCGATGCGCATATCCTTCCAGCGTTTCCGTTCGGCCTCGAAGCTTGCCTGCTGCCGCTGCTTGAACGCCGCAATGCTGTCGCGATCACGGGCCAGACCCTTCGCATAGTCAGCATAGGAAAATTCGCTTTCCTCGATCTTTAGCGGATAGGCGCCGTGCGGAAACGCCGCGCGAGCCTCCAGCAACTCCTCAGCACCGACAGGAAAGAAACGAATCTGGTCGAAGAACCGCAACAGCCATGGATGCCCCGGCTTGAACACGGGCGTGGTCCGCCATGTATTCCACATTTGAATGGTGCGGCCGAACAATTGATAACCGCCGGGCCCTTCCATTCCATAGATGCACATGTAGGCGCCGCCGAT
>JAGVII010000053.1 GCA_020056155.1 Afipia sp. | reverse complement strand
TTCCGGGGCGCGCGGCTTCGCGCGAGCCCGGAATCCACAGCCACTCAGGAGATTTTCGGAATCATGGATTCCGGTTTTGCGCCAAGGGGCGCATCCCGGAATGACGAAAACCAGGTGGCTATTGATGCCCGTCACACCGCGCGCAGAACGCGACGATTCGGTCCATCGTGGGTTTGTCCGCCAGCAAAGGCGCGTGGCCCTGATCTGCGACGGTCACCAGATCGATGTCCGGCCGCCGCGCGATCATGTCCTGAACCCCCTGAAGCGAGAGCAGGTCGGACAGGCCGCCATGGATTAGCATCAGCGGAATGCCCGCGAGCTTGTCGAACAGCTCCCAGACCTGCGGCAGCGGGTTGGCGGGATCGAGTCCGTCAAGCGTATGCGCGAGTTTCAGGTCGTAGGTGCGCTCCAGTCCGCCACCGGCCTTTTCCCGGAACGCGCGGCGCGCCCATGCCATCCATTCGGCATCGCTCAGCGACGGAAATACACTGCCGAACAGCTCCTTCAAGCCGCGCGCCGCTTCATCCCAGGTTTGCCTCGGAGGCGGATTGGCGATGTAGCCCTTGATCTTCATCAGGCCGCCGATCTCCAGCGCCGGGCCGATGTCGTTCAGGATAACGCCGGCCAGCAGTTGCGGCTGCGCCGCCGCGAGCGCCATCGAGATCAGGCCGCCGCGCGAGGTGCCGAGCAGAATCGCGCGGGAGATTCCGAGGGAGGATGCGATTGCCAGCACATCGCCAAGCTCGACCGGGACCGCGTACTTGGCGGGGTCGGGATCGTGGTCCGACAGTCCGCGGCCTCGGTAATCGACCGCCACCACCTTGCGGGGCGCAGCCGGGCTGGTGGCAATGGCGCGCGCGATGTCGTCGAAATCGTCAGCGGTTCGCGTCAGGCCGGGCAGGCAAAGCACCGGCAACGCCGTGCTGGCGTCCGGACCGATGACCCTGGCATGGAGCTTCAGCCCGTCGGCTGACTGGCAGTAGACGTCGCGGAATGATTGGGGCATTTGCCGTCACCCTGAGGAGCCGTAGCGCAGCGAGGCCTTGAAGGGCGACGCGCCATGCTGAGAGATGGATGGGCCGTTCATCCTTCGAGGCTCGCCGCAGATGCGGCTCGCAGGATGACGGAGTGGAAACTAACGGATCAAATCTATTCCACACCCGCGCCACGGCGCAAATCAGCCTCGATCAGCAGCTTGCTGCCGCCGCCGAACCGTGCGCGGTACACCTGCAGGTTTTCCATGATGCGCTGGACGTAGTTGCGGGTCTCGGAGAACGGGATTTTCTCGACCCAATCGACGGCGTCGACCTTGGGATCGCGCGGATCGCCGTAACGCTCGACCCACTTGCGCACGCTGCCGCGCCCGGCGTTGTAGCCGGCGAAGGTCATGATGTAGGAGCCGCGATAGTCGTCGATCAGTCCGCCAAGTTCGGCGGCTCCAAACGCGGCATTGTAGGACGGATCGGTCTTCAGCCTGTTGAGATCGAACGTCGTACCGTACTTCCTGGCGACGTATTTGCCGGCGCCTGCCGTCACCTGCATAAGGCCGTAGGCCTTGGCCGGGGATACGATTGTCGGATGGAACGCGCTTTCCTGCCGGGCAATGGCGAAGACGATCGCTTTCTCGACCCCGGGGCCAAAGTCCTTGTAGGGCGGAATGCCGCTCACCGGATACGCACAGTGATCGAACGGCAGGCCGCGATTGAGCGCAGCCTTGCCGACCATCAGCATGCCCCGCGCATCGTCGTGACGCTGGGCCAGTTCGCAAAGCGCGAGCAGGCCGTTCATGTCGGCGCGCTCACCCATGTCGGCAAGAATCGGGATCGCGATCGCGCGCTCATCCAGCGCGTAGAGAAGCTCGACGGCGCGGACGATCTCCAGCTGCTCGCCGCCGCGTGAACGGCCGGGCATGCCATTCAATCCGATCTGCGGCAGGCCCAGCTTCGCCCGTGCGAGCTGGCCGTAATAGCTGGTCGACTGCGCCGCTGCCGATTCATACGCTGCGCGTGCTTCCTGCGGCCGGCCAGCGGCTTCGGCGGCACGGCCCTGCCAGTAACCGGCGCGGGCGAGAGCGGTCGGATTGACGCTGCCGACGCCGATCCGTGCGAAATGCTGGGCGGCGAGATTGGGATCGTTGAGAAATCGCAGCGCAATCCAGCCGGCGGTGAATTCCTGCTCGGTCCTGTAGATGTCGCGCGCCGGCAGCGATGCATCGCGGGCGATGGCGTAGGCGAGGCGCGGCTCGTTGGTGTCGAGCAGCTTGCGCGCCAGCAGCCGCCGTTCGATCCACCATTCGTCCGCATTGACCAGCCGGGCCGGATCGCGCGGCGCGGCCTGCATGGCGCGCGCGGCTTCATGGAACTTGTCCGTGCGCCGCAGCCATTGTGCCTTGACGAAAAGATACAGCGGATCGTTGTGCAGATCGGCGGGGACTGCATCGAGCAACGCTTTTGAGTTCGACGCCTTCTTGTCGAGGGCGATATGCGCTTTCGCCAATGCGATGTAACCGGCTCCGAGCCGCTTGGCCGAGCGCAGCGCGCCGCCGCTGTCGTTGCCATACAGCAGCAGGTCCATGCGGGTCTTGTGGTCACCGGGCGTCAGCAGGCTGCCAAACCGCTCCAGCGCGGTTTCTTCGGTGTGGGAGGTGAAGGAGTCGTTGCGCCAGGCTTCACGCACCAGCCGTGCCGCGTTTTGCCGGTCGCCGCGCGCCAGAAGGGCTCCCGCCAGCATGAAGCGCCCCTTGGGCGATATCGGTTGCGAGCTGCTGAAGAAGGCGAGCACGGTGGCGTTGTCACGCTTGTCGTCCCAAAGAGCGGACTCGCCGCGTTTCCGCAAATATATCTGGCTCGGCCAGGTCGGATTTTCAGCAAGGAAGTCGCGATAGCGTTCGGTCGGTGCGCCGTTGTCGTCGCTGCGCAGGATCATCCATTCGGCAAGCTTGCGCGCGACGGGATCCGAAATCGAGGCCTGAAGCTGCGTGGCCTCGGCCGGCTTCCGCTTGCGCACCAGTTCGATGATCTGCTCGAGCGTTTCCGTGTCGGCCTTCGAGGTGGACGATGTCGTGGACATCGCCAGAGGCACGGCAGGCTTTCTGGGAGCGGGGCGCGTAGCCAGAGTTTTCGCGGCTGGGTCAGCTTTCGCGGATAAGGGGACCTGCGGCTGGGCCGGCTTTGCGGGCGTTGTATGCGGCGTCACATTGCGAGACACCGGCCGCGGCTTCGGCAGCGGCAC
>JAGVII010000899.1 GCA_020056155.1 Afipia sp. | reverse complement strand
TGTCGAAACCTGAATCAAATACTAAATATGGTGGAAAATGCGGATTTCCAGCGGGATGGCGCATCGCCGGGAGGGTTCGCATTGCGGGAAGTATCGGTGAGTCCTCGTGGATTCGGAAGCCGAAATCTCACCTCCTTGTGAGTTCCTCCAGAGTTTGTCGCGGACCTCCAAAATCGCTCCTTTGCTATGCGCGCATTTTGCGGATTTCGGGTGGATCACATGACGTGCGCGTGGTCTTTCTCCCCGTCATCCACATGGTGTGGACACCAGTGTCCCGAATCCGAAGTTCGCCTGACCTTGCAGCAGGTCCCAAAGCGAACTTCGGATTCGAAAGGACACTGGAAATTTATAATTCCAGTGTGGTTTTGGTTCGCAAGTCCGCAAAAGAACAAGCTGCGGGAACGATGCGGACTTGCGAACCACCACACTGGTCGAAGGGCCAAACCTGTGGACAGCCGCACCCCACCCGAAGCGCTGATCGAAATGTCGCCGGAACAGATAGTCGTCGCGCAGCGGCGGACGCGGATGGTCGGCTATCTGTTATTGCTGGCAACTTCGGTCGGCTGGGGACTGAACTGGCCCGTCACCAAACATCTGTTGATGGAATTGCCGCCGCTGTCGGTGCGCGGCGTGTCGGGGATTGTCGGCGCGGCGTTGCTCGCGCTGCTGGCGCTGGCGTTCCGCCAATCGCTGAAGGTGCCGCGCGCGCAATGGGCGCGGCTGGTGCTGCTGTCCGGTCTCAACGTGACGGCCTGGATGGCGCTGATGGGCCTGGCGCTGGTGTATCTCCCGGCCAGCGAAGCAGCGGTGATGGCTTATTCGATGCCGGTCTGGGCGTCGGTGCTGGCATGGCCGATCCTCGGAGAGCGAATTTCACTATTGCGCGTGGTGGCGATGGCGATGGCGATTGCGGGCCTCGTGACGCTGATGGGCGGGGGAGGCATTGCCGCGAGTTACGCCAAGCTTCCGGGCATATTGCTTGCGCTGGGAGGCGCGTTCCTGTTTGCTTTGGGTACGGTGTTCGGCAAGCGCTGGCCGTTGAAGCTGCCGCCACTCACCTCCGCGGTGTGGCAGATCCTGATCGGCTGTCTGCCGGTCGCCGTGCTGGGACTTCTGATTGAGCAACCGCACTTTATGGGCCTGACTCCGCTGGGCTGGACGTTGTTCGGCTATTCGATCGTGGTGCAGTTCTGCGTCGCCTATGCCTGCTGGTTCGCCGCGCTTCAGCGGCTCCCGGCGTCGGTTGCCGCGATCGGCACACTGCTGGTGCCGGTCATCGGCGTGCTGGCCTCTGCGGCGGCACTTGGCGAACCGCTGGGTGTCGCGCAAATCGCAGCGCTCGGATTCACCATTGCCGGCGTGGTTCTGGCGTCACGGTCCTAACGGACGTCTCAAAGCGCGCAGAAAGTGCCTGTTAACACTTCATTAATTGGCGATGTAGCCCAAATGCAACAGCCCCTGGAACCGCCGTCTGCTAGGTTCCCCCGCGGAACAAACACGGCGGAAGCGCCGCTGGATGTGTGGGGTTGGTGTGGCGTTGATCGTTGCGGATGTGGCGTTGAGGGAAAGCGCATCGTGGGCGCGTGCGCTGCGATTCCTTGTGATGATCGCGTCGATCGCTTCGGTCGTGACGATGGCTTCGACCGATGCGCGCGCGCAATTCGCCTGCGTCGGCACACTGGGCGTCAGTGATGTCACCTGCACCAATACCGGCACGACGGCGGTTCCGTTTCTTCAGGATCAGCTTGGCGCGTTCAATCTGACGACTACGAGTTCGGGCGCGACCAACGGCATCACCACAACCAGCGTTGACGGCAATGTCACCGCGACGAATTCCGGCATCAATGCCGACGTGCTCGACACGTCGGCCAGCGGTCTCGGCAACGCGACATCGAACAATTCAGGCACAATCGGATCGTACATCAGCACGCTCACCGGCGCGGGCAACGCTACGTCGATCAATTCCGGAACTGTTGAATTCATCGCCACGCAGACCTTCGATGGCGGAAACGCTGTTACGATCAATTCAGGAACAGTCCTGAATCCCAACGGCATCCAGACGTTTGCGATCGACGGCGGCAACGCCACGACGATCAATGCCGGTGTCGTTAGTGGCGGAGTTGTTACGGCCAGTGGTCTGTCGGGCGGCGACGGAAATGCGACTCTTATTAACTACGGGACTATCCGTGGGGATGTCGCGACCCTTGCCGGCAATACCGGAGGCGCGGGTAATGCCACTTTCGTCAACTACGGCACGATCTACACGGACTTCTTCGGCGTAGGACTAGGCTCGTTTAACGGTACGACCACCGGCTACAATGCCGGGCGAATTTACGGTGAAGTCGATGTGGGGAACGGCGGCGGTGGGACGGCAATGTTTACCAACGCCGGATTGATCGACGGCACTTACGGCATCAGTCCCACTGGTGTTGCGCTCGATCTAACCCAATTCGATCCGGCAACGCCGACAACTTTGAACATCCTGCCGGGCTCACGCATCATCGGCCAAGTCATCCTCAACGGCGATACGTCCGATCCGTTCGCGGTCGGCACCAAGGTCAATATCCTGAGCGGGCACGACATATCGTCCGTCCTGACCTTTGGCGGGCCCGGCTGCGGATGCGGCGCTTTCGGCGGCCTCATCGACACGGGCTCAATCGTCAGTGTCACCGGTGGCGCGCCTTACGTCATAAACGGAGACACTGTCGCCGTTCTCGATCCGACGTCGTTCGCGGCCGCGGATCGCAATGTCATCGACGTGACACGCACGATCACGTCTCTGGTGACGAGCCGCCTTACCAATCCTGCGCCGATCGGCGGCAACGGATCGATGGCAATCGGTTTCGCACCGTCCGGCAACGTCGCGCGCGACATGGCGAACGATGCCTTCTCGGGCATTCCGGCGTTGTCCTATGCGAGCAACGACCGCGTGCTCCTGAGCAATCCGAACTTCACGGCGGCAGACGGCACAAGCATCTGGGCGCAGGGGTTCGGCGGCCAGCGCGTTCAACAAGCGGATGCGCCGACATTGCGCTCGGTGAGTCATTTCTACGGCGGCGTGCTCGGCATCGACAAGACGGTGCAGCCCGGCCTGCGTCTCGGCGGCTTCATTGGTGGTGGCGCGATCAAATCCACCATCGATCTCAATTCCGGCAACACCTCAAGCGACATCGGGTTCGGCGGTCTGTACGGCCGCTACGCGATCGGGCGCGCCTTTCTGGATTTCTCATTGCTCGGCGGTTACAGCAGCAATGACGTCAAGCGCACGATTGCCAATAACCTCGTGCCGGGCGGCTACGAATACGCGGCCGGAAAATACAACGGCTGGTTCATCAGTCCGGAGGTTGCTTACGGCTTCCAGCGGTCACTCGGCTACAATCTGACCCTCACGCCGTCTGCGCGTGTGCGCTACCTCGCGGCCGGCTTTGGCGGGTATCAGGAGGCGGGATCCTCCACGAATCTGACGGTTGCTTCGCGCACGTCGCACAATTTCGAAGAGCGCGGAGAATTCAAGCTGACGCACACGACCAACGCGACGCCAACCGAACAGCTTCAGTTGAGCGGCACTGCGGGCCTGATCGCTCTGCAGCGCGTCGGCGACAGCAACGTCAACACCATTTTACTTGGGCAAAGCCTTGCTTTCGCAACACCGGGCAAAGCCAGCATCGTCGGATTCTACGCGGGAGCTGGTTTCGACTGGCGCAATGCGTCGGGCTTCTCGGTGTTCGGCGCAGCCGAGTTCACTGCAATGTCCGATCAAAGCCAGACCATCACGGGCAGGGGCGGCGTGAAAGTTGCATTCTAGGCGTTCGCGCTCAGCAGCCTAGGATTCAAGCGAAACGGCGATGCGCTTGCATGCACCGCCGGATCTGAATCAACTCTGTTCGAACTTAAGGGCAGGGGTAGCGATTGCCGTCGTAGTTCAGATACGTTCCTGAAGCCGGATCGTAAGACCGATACCGCCGCATACAATAGGCTTCCGCATCTCCGTAGGCCGGTGCGACGACGACAGGAGCGGGCGCCGGATAATATGCCGGGCCGCCATAACCATAGCCGTATCGAGGTCCGTAGTACGGATTAGATCCCGCCGCGATAGCGCCGCCGATCAGCGCGCCTGCGGCAAGGCCAATCCCCAGTCCGGCGGCCCCACCGCCGCCACGATAATATCGCCGCCGGTACTGAACCTGAGTAGCGAGCGAATTGTCCGCGCCCGCATGCGCCGCCGAAATCAACTGGCTCGGTGTCAACGGAGCTGCATGGCTCGATGACGTCGCTGCCATCGGAAGTGCCAGCGCAACTGCTGCGATCGCACATCCATTCCTAAACGTGATCATGTCCTCACTCCAAGCCCGCGTCGATCACTCTGCATCGGGAGCCTGCACGGCATGCGCCGCTCCATTCAGAGAGCAATAATGTTGGTTTAGATTCAGGCGCTTCTGGGGCGGTTCCGGCCTTGGAACTCGCCCCGAAGCTTGTGGATTCGGCAGCTTACGGGCAGGGATGCCGCTTACCATCGTAGCCGAGATAAGTGCCTGACGCCGGGTCATAGGATTTGAAACGAGCCTGGCAATAGGCAACCTCGTCGGGTCCCACGGCCGGTACACCCGGATCCGCGTAGTAGGCGTAGCTGTCATCGTAATAGTAAGGGCTGCCGTAATAGTAAGACGAACCCAATGCCCCAAGGGCTAGTCCGGCACCAAAGCCGTAACCGGGACGCCAGTGACGGTGGCGCCCATGCCCATGCCTGTGGCCGCTCCATCCGCGGCCGAGTTGGGCGACCGGGCGTCCGCCTCCGAGCCGCGCAACGGGCCGCCCCGCGAATGACGGGCGTGACGCG
>JAGVII010000730.1 GCA_020056155.1 Afipia sp. | reverse complement strand
GGCACCAAGCGCCCGCTCTGCATGGCGCACAACAATCCCAATAAACCCTCCGAGCGCGCGCACCTCGAACACCGATGATGACACCCCCCGCATTGTCCTCGACAGTTGGCATCGTTGCGGGAAGCGGCGTGTTGCCGTTTTCGGTCGCGGAACTGTTGCGGGCGCGGGGGATTGCGCCGTTTCTGTTCGCGATACGTGGCTTTTGCGATCCGGTGCGGATTGCTCAGTTCCCGCATCACTGGGTGGCGCTGGGACAGGTCGGCAGGCTCACGCGGCTGATGCGATCCGAGGGATGCGGCGACATCGTCTTTATCGGCGGGCTGGTAAGGCCCGCGCTATCGGAAGTGCGTCTGGATTGGGGAACGCTTCGTGCGATCCCAGCGATTGCGGCGGCGCTGCGCGGCGGCGACGATCACTTGCTGATCGGGATCAGCCGGATTTTCGAGCAACATGGATTTCGCGTCGTCGGCATCAAGGATGTCGCGCCCGAACTGCTGATGCCGGAAGGCTGCATCACGCGCCGGGCGCCGGATACCGAAGCCATTGCGGACATCGCCAAGGGGCGCGAACTGATGCGGGCGATCAGCCCGTTCGACGTCGGTCAGGGTGTCGTTGTGATCGACGGTCACGTTGTGGCTGTTGAAGATATCGAGGGCACCGACGGACTTTTGGCGCGGGTGACGCGGTTGCGTGCCGAGAAACGAATTCGCGCCAAACCGGGACGCGGTGTTCTGGTTAAAATGCCCAAGACACAGCAGGATTTGCGTTTCGATCTTCCGACGCTTGGCCCGAAGACCATTGAGGGTGTCATTGCTGCCGGATTGGCGGGCATTGGCATTGTCGCCGGGCAAGCGCTTGTTGCCGAGGCGGATGTGATGACCGCGAAGGCCGACCAGGCCGGCCTCTTCGTTACGGGATTGCCGTTGTGAGCGCGAGCGAGGGTGATGCGCGCAAGCCTCCGGTGATTTTTCTGATCGCGGCCGAGGAATCCGGAGACCGGCTGGGTTCGGGTCTGATCAAGGCCTTGCGCGAGCGGCTCGGACCGGCGGCGACCTTCGCCGGCGTTGGCGGCCGCCACATGGCCGAGCAGGGGATGACGTCTCTTGTTTCGATCGACGGACTGTCGATCATTGGCTTCATGTCCATTCCGAAAAAGATGCCGATGATTCTGCGCCGTATCCGCGATGCGACGGACGCAGTCCTTGCAGCAAAGCCCGATGTGCTGGTGATCATCGATAGTCCGGATTTCACTCACCGCGTGGCCCGGCGCGTCCGCGCGCGCGATCCGTCGATTCCAATTGTCGATTACGTGTCGCCGACGGTGTGGGTGTGGCGGCCCGGACGCGCGCGGAAAATGCGTGCGTATGTCGACCGGCTTCTCGCCGTTCTGCCGTTCGAGCCGGAGGTTCACCGGAAACTGGGTGGGCCGCCGTGCATCTATGTCGGCCACCCGCTGCTGAATGAGCTCGATACATTGCGGCCGAACGCGGACGAACTCGCGCGCCGGTCCGCAGCGCCTCCGGTGCTGTTGGTATTGCCGGGCAGCCGCCGCAGCGAGATCAAGCGCAACATGGCGATCTTCGGCGAAACACTCCGCCTGCTACGCGCACAGGATGTGCCGTTCGAGCCGGTCCTGCCGACGGTGCCAGGCTTGCTGGAAAGCGTCCGCGCCGCCGCTGCGGACTGGCCGGTGCAGCCGAAGATTGTCGTCAGCGATGAGGACAAGAAAGCTGCTTTCAGGACAGCGCGCGCGGCTCTTGCAAAGTCAGGCACCGTGACGCTCGAACTGGCGCTGGCCGGCGTGCCGATGGTCACGGCCTATCGCGTCACCGAGCTGGAGGCCTTCGTCGCACGCCGCGTGATCCAGACATCGTCGGTCATTCTGGCAAACCTCATTCTCGGAGAGAATGTGATCCCGGAATTCCTGCAACAGGATTTCACCGCGGAGAATCTTGCGCCGGCGCTGCGGGATGTTCTGGCGGATACGTCGGCGCGGCAGCGGCAGGTGGACGCGTTCGCCCGGCTGGAGGAGATCATGTCCACGCACGGCAAACGGCCCAGCGAGCTTGCGGCGGACAACGTCATCGCAATGCTGCGCTGAGTCGCATCACGCAAGGAAAAAAGGCCGGTGCGATGCACCGGCCTTTTGATGAGACGTTGTGTTGCGCTTATTTGCGCTTGTCGATCCCGGTGTAGTCGCGCGCCGTGGAGCCGGTGTAGAGCTGGCGCGGACGGCCGATCTTCTGCTGCGGGTCCTGGATCATCTCGCTCCACTGGCTGATCCAGCCGACGGTGCGTGCGACCGCGAACAGCACGGTGAACATCGAGGTGGGGAATCCCATCGCCTTCAGGGTGATGCCCGAATAGAAGTCGACATTCGGATAAAGCTTGCGCTG
>JAGVII010000888.1 GCA_020056155.1 Afipia sp. | reverse complement strand
GGTCCCGTGGTCGTGCTGGTGATGGATCGCAACGAGATCGCGCAATATCAAAAATTCGTCGCGACGCTGCGCAACGCAGGAATTCGTGCGGAGCTTTATCTCGGCAACCCGAAAAACAATCTCGGCGTGCAGTTCAAATATGCCGATCGCCGCAATTCGCCGTGCGTCGTCATTCAGGGCGGCGACGAGAAGGCGAAGGGCGAAGTGCAGATCAAGGACATGATCGCGGGCAGTGCGTTGGCAGATGCCAGTGGCAGCGACCGCGAGGAACATTTGCAGGCGCAAGCGAAGGCACAGATTTCCTGTCAGGAAAGCGAACTCGTCGAAAAGGTTCGCGAAATTCTCGATCGTCACAATGTAAGCTGGGCCAGCAAAAACTAAGAACAATAACGGTCGCGCATGCAATTCGACACCAAGGTTGCCCTCGTCATCCGCTCGGACCTGGAGGTCTGGCAGAAGCTGAACGTCGCGGCGTTTCTTGCCAGCGGCATCGCGGCGGCGTTTCCCGAATGCGTCGGCGAGCCGTATGCGGACAGGTCAGGCACGCGCTACCATGCGCTGATCGGTCAGCCGATCCTGATCTACGGCGCGGACCGGCCGGCATTGTCACGGGCGCTCGAACGGGCCCTTGCGCGCGACGTGAAGCCCGCCGTCTATACCGAGGACATGTTCAAGACCACGCATGACGAAGCCAACCGCGCGGCGGTGCAGGCCGTCATCCGCGCCGATCTCAATCTGGTCGGGCTGGCGTTCCGCGCCGAGCGCAAGGTGGTTGACAAGATCGTCGATGGTCTGAAGTTTCACACCTAGCGCGTCGTCCGCAAAAGCAGCCCCGGTTTTGCGAATAGAACACGCGCAGCTAAAGAAGACAGTCTCCGTTGTCACATCAAGAAAAAGGAAACGAACATGCCTGAAGTCATCGTGAACATGGCCGCCGGACGCACCGACGATCAGAAGAAGGGCATGATGCTCGACATCACCCAGGCGCTGGTGAAGAATCTCGGCGTCGATGCGGAGGTCGTGACGGTGCAGATCAACGAAGCGCCGCTGACCCACAAGATGAAGGGCGGCAAGACCTTTCTCGAGCGCAAGGCCGCGGCGAAGTAAGCAGGACGCAGCATGAACGTGCTTGAGAAAGTTAGTGTCGGCATTCCTGGCGAAGCGGTCATCACCGTTGCGCACGACATGACCGTGCAGCATTTCCTGTCGACCATGCCGGCGGTCTACGCGACCCCGGTCATGATCCTGCACATGGAAAAGGCCTGCACCGCCTCCATCGCGGACCTGTTGCCCGAGGGCCATGTCAGCGTCGGCATGGAGGTGAACGTCCGGCATCTGGCGGCGACGCCGGTTGGGCGCAAGGTGCGCGTGACGTCGCGCGTGCGCCAGATCGATGCCAAGAGCGTGCTGTTCGACGTGGAAGCCTGGGATGGCGACCGCAAGATCGGCGACGGCACCCACCGGCGCGGCGTGATCAATATCGTGGCTTTCGAAAAGCGGTTCGGAGTCAGCTGATACGCACTTTGCCGGTCGCGATTTTGAGCGTTTCTGATTGTTCCGGGAGGTCGAACGAGGCTAGGTTCCGGCCGTTCGCCAACGGAGACGTCCGATGAGACTCGTGTTGATTGCTGCCGCGGCCGTGATGCTGTTGTCCGGGCAGGTTCATGCGCAGGGCAAGGGGCGTCCCGGCGGCGATACGGGCGCGTCGCAGCCGCAGGGCGAAGACCGGCAGAAGCGCATGGCGCGGGAAGAAGCCGCTGCCCAGGCCGCGATGAAAAATGTCCCGGTTTCAAAAGAGAAGTACGATCCCTGGAAGATCGGAAAGTAGCCGAACGACATCGGTGGTCATCCCGCTTTCGCGGGGGCGCCCGGTTTAAATCTCGCGGTTCAGAAAAGGTATCGTCAGTAACCGACGCGGAGCGGCCGGTCGAGGTGGCCCGGATGGACCCAGACGCAGGCGAAGGAGATGTAGCCGCCGTACTGCGCATCGGTGCCGGTCAGTTTCACGGCCTTGCCGTAGCGGGCGCAATGATCGACGGCCATCGCCTTGATGTCCGCGCCTTCCTTATAGAGCGAATAGGCGATGATGCCGCCGGTGTCGTTGCCCTTGAAGGGCGGCACCGTGTCGATAAACGCGCTTGCTGGCGTCAGCGCAAGGGTCCCCAAGATCGCTGTCAGGATCGCCGTTCCAGTCGCTCGCATCATGCTCTCCGTTCGATTCCGCCCTCACCATAAGGCGGCCGGGCTGTCATGGAAAGAATGCCGTCGCGATTCGATGGTGTTGGCGGCCGAGTGTTGCCGCGCTGCACTTGACCGGCTGACGGCTTCGCGGCACCTTCCGGCGCAACGACCATTCGGTGGACCGCTTTCATGCGCGACCTTTTCTCGACATTGCGAAACCTGACTCTTGCTTTGGCGCTGGGCGCCTTGGCCGGCCTGGCGGCACTCAGCCCCGCGGCTGAAGCCGCCGGTGTCCTGGAGCGCGGTATCTGGCTGTCCGGCCCGCGTTATGACGGCGTCATGCGCCCGTGCAGCGAGGCGCTCGGCACCATTTCCCAGCAGTTCTCTGAAAAAGAGAGCAAATTCTGGAATTCCAAGCTCGAGATCACGGGCTATGCCAACGTCCACGAAGTGGCATTCCGGGCCTGGGCCAATGACAGCATTCCGCGCCGCTTCTGCACTGCCAGTGCCATGCTGAACGATGGCCGCGCGCGTCAGGTGCATTTCTCGATCATCGAGGACGGCGGCTTTGCCGGATTCGATTCGGGCGTCGAGTGGTGTGTGGTCGGCCTCGACCGCAACTGGGCCTACAATCCGGCGTGCAAGGCCGCGCGGCCGTAAGCTTCAGCAGATCGATTCGTGATTCGGGTCGCCCCGTCCGCTCCGCGGTGGATGGGGCGATTTTGTTCTTGAAATGTTCTTGTTACATGACTAGGCTTTGGGCATTGCGTAGTCCGCATGAAAGCGACCCGGTGCAGGCCGGACCATGCGGAGAGGGGTTGGGGGCGTCGCCATGTTCGGTTTCAGGTCCGGTTCGTCGGCCGCAGTTTTTTCATCTGGATTTTTGCGCGCCGATCTCGTTCGTTTCTCCCGCCGGCTGATGGCTCCGCTGCTCGGCCTCGCGATGGCCGGGTTGATCGCGGGGGCGGCGCCGGCGCAGGACAAGCGCCAGAACGCCCCCGGTGAGTTCGACTTCTACGTGCTCGCGCTGTCGTGGTCGCCGTCATTCTGTCAGGCCGCGCACGAACGCGGCAATTCGGGCCGCAGCATCCAGACCCAGTGCGCCGGCCGGCCATTCTCCTTCGTCGTGCACGGGCTGTGGCCGCAATACGATCACGGCTTTCCGAACTATTGCCAGCGGCCCTCGCCACGGCTCGCGCGGAACATCATGACCTCGATGCTCGATCTGATGCCGGCGCCGGGGCTGATCTACAGCGAATGGGACAAGCACGGCACCTGTTCGGGGCTGGGCGCGCGCGCCTACTTTGAAAACATCCGCAAGGCCCGCGCCTCGGTGAAGATCCCGGCCGAGTATCTCGAGTTGTCCGACACTAGGCTCGTCACGCCCGTCGAGGTCGAGGAGGCCTTCGTCAAGGCCAATCCCGGTCTCTCCAGTTCGGCGATCGCCGTGCAGTGCGACAGCAAGCGTCTGAGCGAGGTGCGCATCTGCATGAGCAAGGATCTGCAGTTCCGTGCCTGCGAGGAGATCGACCGCCGGTCCTGCCGCCGCGACAAGGTGGTGATGCCGCCGGTGCGCGGGGGATAAGCGGGAGGCGCAAGTCCCTATCAACTGTCATGGCCGGGCTTGTCCCGGCCATCCCGATTATCGAGGCACTGTGCTTCATCGATCGGGATCACCGGGACAAGCCCGGTGATGACACTGAAATTGGATCAGAAACGAGCCACGTTACTTTCATCGCGCGATGTCGTAACTGTCGCGCCATGAACTACCGTCACGCATTCCACGCCGGAAACTTCGCCGATGTCATCAAGCACATCGTGCTGGCGCGCATCCTGACCTATCTGCACGAGAAGCCGGCCGCGTTCCGCGTGATCGACACCCATGCGGGCGCGGGGTTGTACGACCTGACCAGCAGCGAGGCCGAGCGCGGCGGCGAATGGCGCACTGGCATCGCGCGGCTGATGCAGGCGCGTCTGTCCGAACAGGTCATGGCGCTGGTCGCGCCCTATCTCGATATCGTGCGCGCGTTCAATCCGCAGCGCGACCTCACCGCCTATCCGGGATCGCCGCTGGTCGCACGCGCGCTGCTGCGGCCGCAGGACAGTCTGGTCGCCTGCGAACTGGAGCCGAACGCTCGCAAGCAACTGATCTCCGCATTGCGCCGCGACACCCAGGCGCGCGTGGTCGATCTCGACGGCTGGACAGGATTGCCCGCATTCGTGCCGCCGAATGAGCGGCGCGGGCTGGTGCTGATCGATCCGCCGTTCGAGAGCCGCGACGAGTTCAAGCGGCTGGCGGACGGCTTCAGCGCGGCGCACGCCAAGTGGCCGACCGGCATCTACATGCTCTGGTATCCGGTGAAAGAACGCCGCGCCACCGACACGCTGGCGGACCATGTGGCGCGCGTGGCGAACGCCGGCGGCGGCGACGCCAAATGCCTGCGCGTCGAATTCAGTGTCGCGCCGCAGACGCAGGACTCGGGACTGGTGTCCGCCGGTCTCTTGATCGTCAATCCGCCGTGGACTTTGGCGGCGGAGCTGAAGGCGATCCTGCACGAGCTTGAGAAGCCGCTCGGTCTCGGCGGCGCCGGCCGCTTCCGTGTGGAGGCCGTCAGGCCCTGACGCACTGCACGCGCGACCGCAAGCAGGTGCCCGGATTTCGTGCGCACCAATACCCCAAATGCGCCATGGTCAATTTGCCGGGAACCGTATTATGCTACGGCGGTGAAGGTCGGCTTTTACGTCCCGCGCCCGCGAATGGCCGCGGCGGAATGACGAGAGGCCCCGGGCGTTTCCGGTTTTGGGAGGCGCTCTCCAAGGCCGCCGCTTTCCGGCAGTGAATGCCGGACCTGGCCGACGCGCGTTGCGCGCCGGAGGTGCAATGCGGGGAGGGGTTCCCGATGGCCATGACAGGTGTCGTCAAGTTCTTCAATGCCGAACGCGGATACGGATTCATCAAGCCGGACGACGGCGGACGCGATGTGTTCGTACATATCACCGCAGTCGAGCGTGCGGGATTGAAGGATTTGATCGAAGGACAGCGTATTACTTTTGAAGTCGAGCCTGACAAGAAGGGCAAGGGACCGAAGGCGGTCGATCTCGTCGTTTCGCCCTGACGCATCCTCGGGATTAAACCCCACAAATGAAAATCCCGGGCGCGAGGCCCGGGATCGATGACATGCGATGCGCTACGCAGATCAGAAGCGATAGTTCACACCGAGACGGACGGTGCTGAAACTGTAGCCGTTCGGCAGGCCGGTCATCAGGAAGTTTTTCTCGCTGAGATCGACGTAAAGATACTCGACCTTGGCCGACCAGTTCTGGTTGATCGCGAATTCCGCGCCGGCGCCGATCGTCCAGCCGGCCGAGGTGCTGCTCTCGGAGATGCCGCCGGGCCGCTCGACTTTCAGCGCGCCGAAGGCAAGACCGCCGGTGCCGTAGAGCAGCACGTTGTTGAAAGCGT
>JAGVII010000305.1 GCA_020056155.1 Afipia sp. | reverse complement strand
AGAAAGCGCTGAAAACAAACGGCGCAACGCGTGACGGCAGCTATCGTGTCGGCGTTGACCTTTGGGTCGATCCGTCCAGGACCGTTCGCCGCACCGAGGTCTTCCGTTCGACTGGCAATCCGGGACGTGATACCGCGGTCGCTTCAGTTCTCCAAGGTGTCGTAATCCGACGGCCCGCACCCGCGCATACGCCACAGCCGGTTCGGGTCATGATCGTTGTCAGGTCGATGTGAAATACGCTTTTTCGGACGACGAACCTGAATTTGACGACGCGGTTTCGGCGACGAGATTTCACGCGCTCGACCGGCACGCCCGGTCAATTCCCTATTTTGACACGCGCTGGCTATGGGGAATTGTGATCATTTCTCCGATCGTCTTCTCTACCGGAATCTACTTCCTTCAACGCATGACGCTCGGTTCGCAGGAAAAGTCCGGATTCCCCGTGGTTGAGGTTCGCCTTGTCGAACAGCATGCGCCATCGCCCATACCGTCGTCGCCTCAAAGCAACCTTGTGAGCGAGGGACGGCGTGAACCTCTGATCGAGGCCCCAAACAAGCCGATTCCCGAAGAGACGAAGACGGCAGCGCTCGACCCAGTGCCAACATCGGCCGTTCCCGTCCAGGAGACGCCACCGGCAACGCCAGGAAGTCGACCGCGCGGCGCAGCCACCGGAGCGATGTCTGCATTTCAGAGAATCCTGCTCAGCCATATTGCCCGCTTTCGGCAATATCCGGTCGGCGCAAAGACCGGACAGCACGGCGTGACGCAATTGGTGTTTGCAATGCGGCGGAACGGATCAGTGAGCGAGGTGTGGATCCGCGAGACCTCAGGCAGTCGTTTGCTCGATGATGCGGCTGCGGACATTATCCGCCGTGCGCAACCGCTTCCAGCGATCCCGGCTGACTTGCCGGATCAACTGACGATCCGGTTGCCGATTTCATTCGATCCGCCGTGACGTCGCCGACAGCCTTGTGAGGCGGCAAGGCCACACGTGGTCACCCCACTGCGGTACAGCGTCTAGAATCTATCCGGCTGTCATCCATTCGTCATGAGCGACCGTTAGCGAAAAGGTGAGAAATTAACGATCCGTACACGTCTTGTGGTTCGTGGGTTCGATTCTCGTTGTTGCGTAGGGGAGAGGGTGAGTTGAGCGCGTCCAACCGCACGATTCTGCAGAGCGTGCTCGCCGCCGACTACGACCACATCGTTCGTAGACTCGCCCGCAGATTTGGCAGTGCCGATTTTGCGCGCGAAACCTTGCACGAAACATTCCTTCGTCTCAATGGAATATCCGATCACGCCGAGGTGCGTAGTCCACGGGACTATCTATTCCGGGCCGCGATCAATATCGGAAAGAATCTTCGCCGAAACGAACAGATCCGAGCGACGGACGGAGAGGTTGAGGCGTTCTTCAACATTCCGGACGAGACCCCAAGCCCGGCGCGTGCTTTCGAGATTCGAGCGGATATGGATGCGCTGTTGCGGGCGCTCGCCGACCTGCCGCCCCGGACGCGCTCGGTATTTGAAGCCGTGCTGTTTGACGAGACGCCCTATGCTCAGATTGCCTTGAATCTCGGGGTGTCGATGCGCACGATCGAGCGAGATGTTCAGCGTGCCACCGACTATTGTGTCCGGGTGCTCGAGGCGCAAGGCTTCCGTCCGGCCCGGTCACAAGATTCAGATGGTTCGCCGGACGTCTCGCAGTAGGCCGGCACCTTTCCCTCATCCCCGTCAGAACTTGCACCGGCTTCGGTGGCTCGGCTCATTGCATCAACTTTTTTTCGCTGGATCGTGGCGGGATTGCGCTTTCCGGGGTGTCTATAGATTAGGAAGGCGTGTCGCTGAATGTTTCCCCGGCGTGCCGGGCAGGGGACTATCCTGCCAAGACGTAACTTTTGGGGCGGGACAGACGACCACAACGACAGATTCTAGATCGCTGGTTTGCCTTGGAATCGCTTAGAAGGGTGCTATTCGGCTGTCATGCGGTATGTACCGCCCTTCAGTGTCTTTTGCTCTCTTGGTGCGCTGGTGATTGATCGGTGAGCGAGCCCGGCGAATATCCTCCAGATCTCGATCCGCTGGCGCGCGAAGCGCTCGGCTGGGTGGTGCGACTTCGTTCTGGGAACGTTCTAAAATCCGATTTGGAAGAGGCGCAACGCTGGCGCGATCGAAGCTCTGAGCACGAACAAGCGTTCAGGCAGGCGATCCGCCTGTGGCGCCAAATGAAAGAGACGGCAGATGCCGTCACGCAGCTACGCGCGGCAGACGCCGCCGAGCAGAATTCCTGGCATCCTCTTCATTGGAGCACAACGCGACGCGCTGTTGTCGGAACAGGCCTTGCAGCAACCGCAGCCGCGTACATGGTCTATAATCCGCCCATGAATGCTTGGCCGTCATTCACCGAGCTTCGCGCTGACTACCGCACAGGCAAGGGCGAGCGGCGAGAGATCGACATTGCCGACGGCGTCGCCGTCACGCTCAGCACCCAAACGAGCATCGCAAAGTTGTCGCCGGTGCGGGACGATCCACGGATCGAACTGATATCCGGGGAAGCTGCGATCGTGGCTGATCGCCCCACAAATCGCCCGTTGATTGTGCAGGCGCTCAGCCTCCGTGTCATTGCGGCGAAAGCGACGTTGAATGCACGTTGCGTTGACGGAATGGTGTTCGCAACCTGCTTTGAGGGAACGGCAGATGTCGAAGCACCTCGGCATGTGGCTCAGCTCCGGGGCGGACAGCAGGTGACCTTTTCTGAGTCCAGCGGGTTCGGCGAACCGGGGCGCGTCGACGTCGAACAAGCGGCTGCCTGGCAAAAGGGATTGCTGATCGTACGCGATCAGTCCCTTACCGATGTCGTTCAAGAGGTTAACCGCTTTCGCACGGGTCGCATCATTATCGCCAACCCGGCTCTCGGACGGCGCCTCGTCACCGGTACGTTCCACCTTGACCGTCTCGATAACTTCCCAACCCAGGTCCAGCAACTGTTCAGGGTCGGCATTCACACTCTGCCAGGCGGCATTGTCCTTCTGACCTGATCCGCCTCGTCTAAGTTATTCGATAGTAAGACATTTTCCGCCGAGCCACGACTTGGCTGTGTGGCCTCGCAAGCACGACCTCTCTCATCGCTCAAAATAATTGCGCCGAGCGTGGCGGGTCGGTCCTCGCTCAAGTGTCTTCTTAGCATGGAGGCTTTTGTTCGCGATCCGGGATCGCGAGCATTCGCCTTTGCGCAGAGGGCATGAGGGTATGGTGCGGGTTGGGGTGTTTCGATCAAGCGACGGGCGAATTCCGTCGCGAAAAACGACGCAGCTGACTGCTGCGCTCGCTATTGCGATCGCGACGATCCCAGCGCCTGCAGCATTTGCGCAAAGCGCGACGGCCGAAAAGCCGACCGCCGGCAAGCCGGCAGACACGTCGCGCGCGCGCTCCGGT
>JAGVII010000732.1 GCA_020056155.1 Afipia sp. | reverse complement strand
CCGGCGCAGGTCGCGACCGCGGCGCTGATCGCCCAGACGATCGACACCACGCGCTTGACGGGAATGCCCATGTAGTAGGCCGCGAGCATGTTCTCGGAACTGGCCCGCATCGCGGTGCCGAGCGTGGTCTTGTTGAAAAACAGATACAGCACGCCGCAAAGGATGATCGTCGCGGCGATTACCGAAAGCTTGTCATAGGCCAGCACCAGGCTCCCCAGCCGCAGCACGCCCTGACTGAACGGCGTCTCGATCTTGAGATCGTCGGTGCCCCAGACCATTCCCGCGACCGAACGGAGGAAGAAGCCGAGGCCGATCGTCGCCATGATGATGGAAAACTGCGGATAGCCGAGGATCGGCCGCACCACGAGGCGTTCGGCCAGCATGCCGAACAGCGCCATGGCGCCGACCGCCGCGACAAATCCAAGCCAGTAGTTGAAGCCGAGCAGACTGATGAAGGTGAAGGCGAAAAATCCGCCCAGCATCATCAGATCGCCTTGCGCGAAGTTGACGACCTCGGTGGCTTTGTAAACAAGGACAAAGCCCAGTGCGATCAGGCCATAGACACAGCCGAGCGCAATACCGCTCACCAACTGCTGAACGAAGTCCAGCATTCCAGGTATCCCTCCCCCAACGTGCCGCGATTCTAGCGATCGCCTTGGTCACGTCGCGATCCTACCGATCGCCTCGCTCATATCTTGTGTCGATTAGCTATGCGTTTTTGCTTGAACAGTTTCGGCAACAGCCAACGGCCGCCTTGAAAATGCGCAGCCTCGTTGTGGCCCTATGCCGCCCGCTTGATCTCCTTGTTCCTGAGTATGGAAATTCCCGGAGTCATCAGTGCGTGAAGTACAGCCAAACGGCGACGGCCTGTCAACAACACCCGGCACAGTGCGCTGCATCAAAAAGAAAAAGGCCGGGATCGCTCCCGGCCTTCGTCACATTGACCTTCGGTGAGGCTTTATTTTGCCTCGGCACGTTTCGGCGGCGACGCCGGCCACGACTTGATCAGCGTGTCATAGTCGACGGTTTCACCCTTCGGCTTTTCGTTCGCCAGCTTGCGTTGAGGTGCGACGTTGCCGTCCTTCTCTGACTTCGCGAACCAGAACGCGGCCGTCTCCTTCTTGTTGAGTTTCGGTCCGCAGGCGCCCTGCACGCCCGACTTCTCGAGGCGTTCAAGCACCGAGTCCTGCGCCGCAGCCAGCGAGTCCATCGCAGCCTGCGCGGTCTTCGCACCGGACGACGCATCGCCGATGTTCTGCCACCAGAGCTGAGCCAGCTTCGGATAATCTGGGATGTTGTTTCCGGTCGGAGACCACTGCACGCGCGCAGGCGAGCGGTAGAATTCGATCAGACCGCCGAGTTTCGGCGCACGTTCAGTGAACGACTTGTCCCAGATGTCGGATTCACGAATGAAGGTGAGACCGACGTGGCTCTTCTTCAGCGACACCGTCTTCGAGGTGATGAACTGCAGATAGAGCCAGGCTGCCTTGCGACGATCCGGCGGCGTCGACTTGAGCAGCGTGCCCGAGCCCACATCCTGATAGCCGAGTTTCATGCCTTCCTTCCAGTACGCGCCCTTCGGCGAAGGAGCCATACGCCACTTCGGCGTACCGTCCGCGTTCATCACCGGCAGGCCGGGCTTGACCATGTCGGCAGTGAACGCCGTGTACCAGAATATCTGCTGGGCGATGGCGCCTTGCGCCGGCACCGGCCCCGACTCGGAGAAGGTCATGCCCTGCGCCTGCGGCGGGGCATACTTCTTCAGCCAGTCGAGGTATTTCACGATCGAATAGACGGCTGCGGGGCCGTTGGTGTCGCCGCCGCGTTCGACAGATGAACCGACCGGACGGCAACCTTCCATGCGGATGCCCCACTCATCGACAGGAAGGCCGTTCGGAATGCCCCTGTCGCCGTTGCCTGCCATCGACAGCCAGGCGTCGGTGAACCGCCAGCCGAGCGACGGGTCCTTCTTGCCGTAGTCCATGTGGCCATAGACCTTGACGCCGTTGATTTCCTTGATGTCGTTGGTGAAGAAGTCCGCGATGTCCTCATAGGCGGACCAGTTCACCGGCACGCCGAGTTCGTAGCCATACTTGGCCTTGAACTTCGCCTTGTATTCCGGATTGGTGAACCAGTCGTACCGGAACCAGTACAGGTTCGCGAACTGCTGGTCGGGCAGCTGATACAGCTTCTTGTCGGGCGCGGTCGTGAACGAGCGTCCGATAAAGTCGTTGATGTCCAGCGTCGGCGACGTCACGTCCTTGCCCTCGCCAGTCATGTAATCCGACAGCGCGATGGCCTGCCCATATCGGAAATGCGTGCCGATCAGGTCGCTGTCGTTGATCCAGCCGTCATAGACATTCTTGCCCGACTGCATCTGGGTCTGGATCTTTTCGACCACGTCGCCTTCCTGGATGAGATCGTGCTTGAGCTTGATGCCGGTAATCTCAGAGAAGGCCTTGGCGAGTGTTCCGGCCTCATACTCATGCGTCGTGATCGTTTCCGACACGACGTTGATCTCCATGCCCTTGAAGGGTTCAGCGGCCTTGATGAACCACTGCATCTCTTTCATCTGGTCATCCTTCGACAGTGTCGAAGGCTGGAATTCGGCATCGATCCACTTCTTTGCCGCCGCTTCATCGGCGAAAGCAGGTGCACTGACCGCCGCCGATGCCGCCATCAATGCCACTGCGCTTGCCATCGTCAAAAAACGCGTTCTCTTTGTAGCTGGTCGCATGATTTCCTCCGTTGAACTCCAGGTCCGGGTTGATCCCGGATCTGCCTCTTTCTTCACCTGCGTCCCGAAACCGGCATTCGCCTCATTCTGCAGCGCATTCTGTGCGAATGCCGGATTCGAAAGGACGCCAGCAAACTATGATTCCAGTGATCCTTCTGGTTTCTGACATTCGTAAAGTGCCTGCAAAAAATCTCTCACGAATGCCAGAACCGGATCACTGACTAGACTTTGCGAAAAATGACAGCAGCCGAGCCGAGCGAAATGACGGTAGCGATCCACAAACTCGACACTTCGACTCCCTCGCCTATCGGGAGCGTCGCAATCGGGTTGGTGCCCGCAAATGCAATCCACAACAGATGAATGACCGCAGCCGCGATCAGCGAAATAAAAAGCCGGTCGCCGCGCGTGGTCGGAATCCGCAGAATTCCGACGCGCTCCGTCTCGGGGTAACGCAGCGCAAGCCAGGTCATGGTCGCGAGCGTTCCCCCGAGCAGGCAGAAGAAGATCGCCGTCGGGACCGTCCATGCCATCCATGCGATGTTTTCCATGGTTACACCCGTCCGAGCGCGAACCCGCGCGCGATGTAGTTGCGGACAAACCAGATCACCAGCGCGCCGGGAATGATGGTCAGGACACCGGCGGCGGCCAGCAATCCCCAGTCCATTCCCGATGCGGAAATCGTGCGCGTCATGGTCGCCGCGATCGGCTTGGCGTTCACCGATGTCAGCGTGCGCGCCAGCAACAGTTCGACCCATGAAAACATGAAGCAGAAGAACGCGGCGACGCCGATGCCGCTCGCGATCAGGGGCATCAGGATTTTGACGAAAAATCGCGGAAAGGAATAGCCGTCGAGGAACGCGGTCTCGTCGATCTCCTTCGGCACGCCAGACACGAAGCCTTCGAGAATCCACACCGCCAGCGGCACGTTGAATAGGCAATGCGCCAGCGCGACCGCCCACGGCGTGTCGAACAGGTTGATCGCCGAATATAGATTGAAGAACGGCAGCGCGAACACCGCCGGCGGCGCCATCCGGTTCGACAGCAGCCAGAAAAACAGATGCTTGTCGCCGAGAAAGCGGTAGCGCGAGAACGCGTAGGCGGAAGGCAACGCGAAGGAGATCGAGATGACCGTGTTGATGATAACGTATTGCAGCGAATTGATGTAGCCGGAATACCAGCTCTCATCCGTGAAGATACGCTTGTAGTGGGCCAGCGTCGGGTTGTTCGGCCACAGCGTCATCGTCGTGACGATTTCCGTGTTGGTCTTGAAGCTCATGTTCACGAGCCAGTAGATCGGCAACAGCAGGAAGATCAGGAACAGAGTAAGAATGATGCGGCGGCCCGGAATGGTATGCATCACGCGCCTCCCGTCGTTTG
>JAGVII010000681.1 GCA_020056155.1 Afipia sp. | reverse complement strand
GCGAGGTTGAAGCCTTCCTCGACTTCGGATTTCGAATGCGCGATGCGCATGCCCTTGCCGCCGCCGCCGGCCGACGCCTTGATCATGACGGGATAACCGATCTCGTCGGCGATCTTGACGGCATGCACGCCGTCCTCGATCACGCCGAGATGGCCCGGCACGGTCGAAACCTTGGCCTTGGCCGCGGCCTTCTTCGACTCGATCTTGTCGCCCATCGCGGCGATCGCGTCGGGGTTCGGTCCAATAAAGACGACCCCGGCAGCCGCGAGCGCACGCGGGAACGCCTCGCGCTCGGACAGGAACCCGTAACCCGGATGCACCGCCTCCGCTCCGGTCTGGCGGCAGGCCTCGACGATCTTGTCCATGACGAGATAGCTCTCGGCGGCCTGCGGCGGCCCGATGAAGACGGCCTCGTCGGCCATCTCGACATGGAGCGCGTCGCGGTCGGCGTCCGAGTACACAGCGACAGTCTTGATGCCCATCCGGCGCGCGGTCTTGATGACCCGGCAAGCGATTTCGCCGCGATTGGCGATCAGTATCTTTTTGAACATGGGGTGATTTGGACCTTAAGGGCGAAAAACGGCGCGGAGAGCTTTCAACCGCAATTTGGCACGCGTGGCTGATTGGAACAATTCTGTTACGGACGGAAACTACACCAAGCTACCGCTCGGCATAGCTGCATTGACCGCCAAGTCCGACCGGATCTCCCATGCGCCGCACCATTTCGTTCGTTTCCTTCAGCTTTTGGCGTGCCGTCCGCCTTGGCTTTCGCCCAAAACAACCAGCCCCGCAACCTGATTCTGTTGGCGCCGGATGGCCTCTGCGAGCCTTGGACGATCTGATCGGCACCGGGACAATCGCAGGCCCGCCTGCCGCCAACGGCCTGCGCACGGTGCCGCAATTCCAGCACGTGCTGGACCCAGCGCTATTTCGATGCGGCGGGATTTCCGGGGCGGACGGTCGGCCTCCGGAGACGGTCAAGGCAGGCGCAAGGTAGCGCCTGCCGCTGTTGCGCAAGAGCGCGCCTTACATTCCGAGATCGAGGAAGTTCGGCAGCGTGTGGGCCAGCGGCAGGGTCGCCGCGCCGATCAGGGTGGCGACCAAAGCCGCAAGCGCGCGGTTATTGCGGCGCGTGCCGCGCATCTGATACGCGATCCACTCCAGCACTTCGGTGTTCACACCGACGGCCGTGGTGGGCGCCCAGCTCTCGATCGAGGTTTCGGGTGACAGCGCAACGGAGCGTGGCGGAACCGGCAGGCCGGAAGCGGCCGCTGCGTGATGCACGATCGCCTTGGCGAACAGATCGTCGAAGCGGCCGTCGTCGCTGCGTTCGGTCGCGGCCTTGTTGATCTCGAACAGTGTTTCGGCTTCTGCTCGGCTGACAGGCTCATTGGTGTTCGCCGCAGCGGTCAGAATTCGCGCGCACCAGGCTGCATCATCCGCATCCAGCGCCCTGGAGAAATGAACCCGTCCGGCGGTTGTCGGCCCCTCGCCCGTGATCACCCCGTCGCGCACGAAAGCGAGCGCGTAAGCGGACACGTCACGGTCGGCAATGGAGCTGGTTTCGATTTTCCGGATCAGTTCGGAAAGCGGTGCGTTCGAGATGATCGAGGCGGACGTCATGTTACTCTTCTCTTTTTTGTATCCCGCAGCTTTTTCACGCGGGTGTAAACGAGGCGTTAATAAAGCGATTCGGAGCACGCTTCTTTCTCTTATGGTTGCGGATTGGTCGCACTGACCGCCCGCCAGGTTCAGCAATGACCGTCTGAACCGGCGGCGGTGCGGCGCATCAAAGTCAAATTCGGGGCATAGCGAAAAAGTGAGCGCGCGGCGGACGAATATGAACGCTCGTTAATCCGCCCAAGAGCCCGCCCAGGAATCCGTCCAGGAATCCCCCAAGAGCAGCAGGGATTTTCGCAAAGCCGCCGTCAGCGAGAAAAATCTTGTCCTTTTCGCTACACGGTTTCGTTCCGGGACCTTCGCCGCTATATCTCGACCGCGAGATTATCCTCGCAACTCCAAGGAGTGAGGCCAAAAACATGACAATCCAGATTGGCGCGGTGGCGCCCGATTTCGAGGCTGACACCACCGAAGGACGTATCAAATTTCACGACTGGATCGGCGACGGCTGGGCCCTGCTGTTCTCGCACCCCAAGGACTTCACCCCCGTCTGCACCACCGAACTCGGGACACTGGCGCGGCTGAAGCCGGAGTTCGACAGGCGCGGCGTCAAACTTATGGGCCTGAGTGTCGATCCGGTCGACAACCACACCAGGTGGAGCGCCGACATCAAGGAGACGCAGGGGTTTGCGCCGAACTATCCGATGATCGGCGACACCGATCTCGCGGTCGCAAAGCTCTACAACATGCTGCCGGCGAGCACGTCGGGCGATGCCAGCAGCCGCACCGCCGCCGACAACGCCACGGTGCGCACGGTGTTCGTCATCGGCCCCGACAAGAAAGTGAAGCTGGTGCTGGTCTACCCGATGACCACCGGACGCAACTTCGACGAGATCCTTCGCGTGATCGACTCGTTGCAGCTCACGGCGAAGCATCGCGTCGCCACCCCGGCGGACTGGAAGCAGGGCGAAGACGTCATCATCGCGGGTTCGGTCACCGATGATGAAGCGAAGACGATCTATCCGGGCGGCTGGAAATCGCCGAAGCCCTATATCCGGATCGTTCCGCAGCCGAAGTAATCGCAGCGACCATGCAAAGAAAAAAGGGACGCATCGCGTCCCTTTTTTTGTTGCGTTGTGTCGCGCGGCCGCCGTCACATCCGCGACGTCAGATAAGCGGCGTCAGGCCGCCCTGACGCCATCGAGGAAACGCCCGACTTCCGCCTGGAGGTGCAGGCTTTCGCCGCTCAGCGCCTGCGCCGACTTGAAGATATCGTCTGATGTCTCGCCGGTCCGGTTCGCGCCATGGGCGACTTCCCCGACATTGGCGGCGACCTCGGTTGTCACAGTCGCGGCAGCCTGAACGCTTCTGGCGATTTCCTGCGTCGCGGCCCCCTGCTGGTCCACCGCCGCCGCAATCGATGCGGCGATCTCGTTGATGTGTTCGATGGTTTGCCCGATCACCTTGATCGCCGAGACCGACTCCTGCGTCGCGGACTGCATGTTGACGATATGGCTGCTGATCTCGTCGGTGGCCTTCGCGGTCTGTCCGGCCAGGTTTTTGACTTCCTGCGCGACCACGGCGAACCCTCGCCCTGCCTCGCCTGCCCGCGCGGCTTCGATCGTGGCGTTGAGCGCGAGAAGATTGGTCTGTTCGGCAATCGACGTGATGAGTTTCACGACATCGCCGATGCGGTCGCCGGCTTTCGACAATTCCGCCATGCGCTCGTCGGTCGCCGCGGCCTGCTTCACGGCATTGGCGGCAACCCCGTTCGACTCCTGAACCCGGCGGCTGATCTCGGCGATCGAACTGGTGAGTTCCTCGGACGCCGCCGCTGCGTTGCGCACATGCTCCGATGCCTGCGTCGATGCGTCGGCGGAGGCCTTCGACAGATGCGCCGTGCTGCGCGCGGTTTCGGTCAGGTTTCGTGCAGCGTTCTCGAATTCGCCGGACGAATGCAGAACCTTGTCGATGATTCCGCCGACGTTGGACTGGAACTCGTCCACGAAACTTTGCAATTCCGCCTTTCGGCGCTGCGCGGCTTCCGCCTCCGCGGTCTTTCGGTCGGCTTCCAGCCGGCGGCGTTCAAGCGAGTTCGTCTTGAACACACCGATGGTCCGGGCGATGGAGCCGATTTCGTCGTGGCGATCGACGTGCTCGATGGTGACATTGGGCTGACCTTCCGCCAGCGACGTCAGCGTGTCCGTGACGGACCGGAGCGGACGCGTGACGCTGCGCACGATCAGCATTGTCAGGGCGAGCACCAGCAAGGCTCCAATCACCGCGGCAATGACCATCATGGTCATGGCATGCTTGAGCATGGCGTCGAGCGGCGCCGTCGGAAGGCCGACGTAGAGAATGCCGACGATCTTCCCGGCGGTGTCGAACACGGGCTGATACGCCGTCATGAAGCTTCTGCCGAACAGCACGGCAGGTCCCTTGTAGGCCTGACCGCTCCGGATGACCGGCTGCCCGGGATGGTCCGCCGCCAGCTGGGTTCCGACGGCGCGGTCGCCGTTCTCCTTCTTGACGTTGGTGGTCCGGCGGATGAACTGCTTGGTCGCATCGTCATAAACGAAAAGGGTCGCGGTCCCTCCGACATAGGAGGTCGCACGATCGACCGTCTTGTGATCCTTGAACTCCGGCATCGCCGGGATTTCGGCGCGGCTGACGATCCCGTCCTTGATGGTGACCTTGGCGTCACCGTATGTTTCGGCGAAGGTCAGAGCCAGCGTGCGAAGGCTGGTTTCGATGTCGGATTTGCCCCTCGCCTCGAACTCGGTGCTCAGCGACCAGTAGGCTGCGCCGACCACCATCGAGGTGGTTGCCGCGATCAATACCGCCGCGCAGATGGTAGCCTTGGTTCCGAGCTTGAACTTTAGGAAACTGAAGGAATTCTTCCCCGAGCCGAGTGTCATCGTGTCCTCTCTGAAAAATGCATTCCCATCAAAATCGGTCAACTTTGACAGTATATGCTTACCCTTCCATTAACGGTTCGCTGGGCGGTCATGCACAGCCGCTAAAATCAGGATCGCCAGCGCAATGACAGCTTCTTCGACCGCCCCTGCGATCATCTGGTTCCGCGACGATCTGCGGCTCTCCGACCATCCCGCCCTGCACGCCGCCGCACAGACCGGCTCGCCGCTGATCTGCCTCTATGTGCTGGACGACGAGAGCAACGCCCTGCGCCCGCCGCGCGCACGTCCCATGGGCGGTGCGTCACGCTGGTGGCTCGCGCAGTCGCTGCGGAGCCTGCAGGCGAGCCTCAACGCGCGCGGCCAAACGCTCGTGCTGCGCCGGGGTCCCGCCGCGAAAATCATCGCAGGACTCGCGCGGGACATTCAGGCATCCGCGGTCCACTGGATCGAAAGCGAGATCGAAAGCCAGGCCGCCGTCGCATGCGACGTCGGCGCCGCGCTGGGTGAGATTGGCGTCGCGGTGCGCAGCTTTCCGAGCGACCTGCTGGTGAAGCCGACGCGCCTCCGCAACAAGGAAGGCCGTGGCCTGCGCGTGTTCACGCCATTCTGGAAACGGGTTCTGAGTCTGGGCGATCCGCCGCAGCCCCTGCCCGCGCCGAAGACCCTGAAGGCCGGACCAAAGGTTGCCAGCGACGATCTCGCATCGTGGAACCTTGAGCCGGCGCATCCCGACTGGGCCGCAGGGCTCCGCGAAACGTGGACGCCGGGCGAAGCCGCGGCACAGAATCGCCTCAGGGATTTTCTCGACAGCGGCATCGCGGACTATGCGACGCTGCGTGATCGCCCCGACCGCGACGGCACATCACGGCTGTCGCCGCATCTGCGGTTCGGCGAAATCAGTCCGCGCCAGGTCTGGCATGCGGCCAATTTCGCCACTGCAAGACAACCCGCCATCGCCTCCGCTGCCGGAAAATTCCTGAGCGAGCTTGGCTGGCGCGAGTTCTCGCGGCACCTGCTGTTCGATCTTCCGCAATTGTCAGAGAAGAACCTTCAGCCGTCGTTCGATGCGTTTCCATGGCGCAAGGATATGAAAGCACTGCGCGCATGGCAGCGCGGCCGGACCGGCTATCCCATCGTCGATGCCGGAATGCGCGAGCTCTGGCACACCGGCATCATGCACAACCGCGTGCGCATGGTGGTGGCGTCGTTTCTGGTCAAGCACCTGCTGATCGACTGGCGCCATGGAGAAAAATGGTTCTGGGATACGCTGGTCGACGCGGACCCCGGCAGCAATCCGGCGAGCTGGCAATGGGTCGCGGGCTCCGGCGCCGACGCAGCACCCTATTTCCGCGTGTTCAATCCGATCCTGCAAGGCGAGAAATTCGATCCCGACGGCGCGTATGTGTCGAAGTGGGTGCCGGAACTGGCGCGTCTTCCGGCGAAGCTGATCCATCAGCCGTGGGAAGCCACGCCGATGGAGCTTGCGGCCGCGGGCGTCACGCTTGGAGAGACCTACCCGGAACCGATCGTCGACCACAAGGCCGCACGCGCCCGCGCGCTCGCGGCTTACGCCAAAACGCGTTCTTGATATTTGCCCGCCTTAAGCCGAGCGAGCGGCGGTCGTGCTCTTGTTCACCAGCAGCACCGCCGCCGCGCAGATCACCATGCCGGCGATCGAGAGCATGTCCAGCCGCTCGTCGAACAGCACATAGGCCATGATCGCCGTGACGCCAGGCACGAGGTAGAACAGGCTTGCGAACTGCGTCGCGGCCGAATGGCGGATCAGCCAGTACAGCAATCCGATCGATCCGATCGAGAGCACGACAACCAGCCACGCGAGGCCGAATATGAACTCGCGATTCCAGACGATCACGCGGGTCTCGAACAGCCAGGCGCCGAGCGCACACAGCAAACCCGCCGACACGAACTGAATGAAATTCCCGGCACGCCAGTCGATCCGGCTGCAGTAACGCTTCTGATAGAGCGTGCCGAGCGTAATGCTGATCAGCGCAACGCAGGTCGCAAGCCAGCCCCAGCCCGCGTCCCCGGACAGCGAACGGCCGTGCAGGACGATCAGCGTTCCCGCAAGGCCCATCAGCAGCCCCGTCCATTGCAGCGGCGTCACGCGCTCGCCGAACCAGCGGTTCGCCAGCGTGGACGTCAGGATCGGCTGCAGGCCCGGGATCAGCGCGGACAATCCCGCGGGCACGGAATGGTAGATCGCGACCGACGTCCCGCCGAGATAAAGGCCGTGGACGAGAATTCCGGCGATCGCGCTGTGAATCACATCGGCGCCCTTCGGCCATTTCGGCCGGTAAATGGCGGCAATCGCGCCCATCAGCAGCGCCGCAAGAGCCATGCGCACCGCGAGGTAGGTCAGCGGCTCGGCTCCGGCCAGCACATACTTGGTGCCGACAAATCCGGTGCTCCACAGCACGACGAAGACCGCCGGCGCGGCCCGCGCGGCAATCGATTCCAACGTTGACTCGGGGGGCGACGGGCTCATTTGCGCAACTGCTTGCCCGATCCTATGGTATCGGGCAATCGTCAAATGCGCTGGGTCATGCGTTCAAAAAACGCAGACCCACGCCAAGCAAGCACAAGGGTTCAGTTCATGGACGTTCGCGCCGCCGTCGCCATCGCCGCCGGGAAACCGCTCGAGATCACCACCGTTCAGCTCGAAGGCCCCCGCGAGGGCGAGGTGATGGTGGAAATCAAGGCGACCGGCATATGTCACACCGATGAATTCACCCTGTCCGGCGCCGATCCGGAAGGCCTGTTTCCGGCGATCCTCGGTCACGAAGGCGCTGGCGTTGTGGTTGACGTGGGTCGCGGCGTCACCAGCGTCAAGAAAGGCGACCACGTCATTCCGCTGTATACGCCGGAATGCCGCCAGTGCCCGTCCTGCCTGTCGCGCAAGACCAATCTCTGCACCGCGATCCGCGCGACCCAGGGACAAGGCCTGATGCCGGACGGCACGTCCCGCTTTTCCCTCGGCGGCAAGCCGATCCATCACTACATGGGCACCTCGACATTCGCGAACTACACCGTGCTGCCGGAGATCGCGGTGGCGAAAATCCGCGAAGACGCCCCGTTCGACAAGGTCTGCTACATCGGCTGCGGCGTCACCACCGGCGTCGGCGCGGTCATCAACACCGCCAAGGTCGAACAAGGCGCCAAGGCCATCGTGTTCGGCCTCGGCGGCATCGGGTTGAACGTGCTGCAGGGCCTGCGGCTCGCGGGTGCCGACATGATCATCGGCGTCGACATCAACAATGACCGCAAGGCATGGGGCGAGCGCTTCGGCATGACGCATTTCGTCAATCCGACGGAAGTCGGCAAGGATCTCGTCGCACATCTGGTCAACATGACGAAGACGAAAGAAGACCAGATCGGCGGCGCGGACTACACGTTCGACTGCACCGGCAACGTCACGGTCATGCGTCAGGCGCTGGAAGCCTGCCATCGCGGTTGGGGCCAATCGATCGTGATCGGCGTCGCGCCTTCCGGTGCCGAGATCGCGACGCGGCCATTCCAGCTCGTCACCGGACGGGTCTGGAAAGGCACGGCTTTCGGCGGCGCGCGCGGCCGCACCGATGTACCGAAGATCGTCGACTGGTACATGCAGGGCAAGATCCAGATCGACCCGATGATCACGCACGTGATGCCGCTCAACGACATCAACAAGGCGTTCGATCTGATGAAGACCGGCCAGTCGATCCGCGGCGTGGTGACGTTCTAGGTCAAGCCCGATAGAGCGCAGGGCTCGCTCGATACGCAATGATCCGTCATTCCGGGATGCGCCGAAGGCGCAGGCCCGGAATCCATGACTGGCTTGCAACGTATGGATTCCGGGTTTGCGCAACAACGCGCGCCACTGAATGACGGCGGTATTGACATTCCCCGATATAGGAATATAGTCCGCATGTCCTGTTCGTGAGGGGCGCTTTCTAGAGGC
>JAGVII010000415.1 GCA_020056155.1 Afipia sp. | reverse complement strand
TCCATGAACATTCTGCCCGGCAATCTGCGCTTCGGCGCGGGACAATCCGTCAAGCGTCTTGAGGATCAGCGGCTTCTTACAGGGCAGGGACAGTTCATCGACGACAAGGCACAGGACGGCGCATTGTGGCTCTACGTGCTTCGCTCTCCGCATGCCCACGCCAGGATCACGGCGGTCGACACCAGCGCCGCGCTGGCCATGCCGGGCGTCGCCGCCGTCTATACCGGAGCCGATCTGGTCGCGGACGATATCGGCACGATTCCTACGTTGCCGATCTTCAAGCGGCCGGACGGATCGCCGATGGCGGCGCCGCCGCGCCGGTTGCTGGCGCATGATGTTGTTCGCTTCGCCGGCGAGCCGGTGGCCGCCGTGCTTGCCGCGTCGCGGGCCGATGCCCAGACGGCGGCTGAGGCGATCTCTGTCGGCTACGACATTCTGCCTGCGGCGGTCAGTCCGGCTGAGGCGCTGGCGCCGGGTGCTCCGACGGTCTGGCCTGAAGCGCCAGACAATATCGCCGCTGCGATGAGCTATGGCGATGCAGCGGCGGCGGAAGCTGCATTTGCCGGGGCAAAGCATGTGGTTTCGCTCGACATCACCAGCCAGCGGCTGGTGCCGTCCGCGATGGAACCGCGCAGCACAATGGCGGAGGTCGACAGGAAAACGGGCCGTCTCACGCTGCATGTCCAGAGCCAGACGCCGACTGCAACGCGCGATATCCTCGCGGATGTTGTGCTCAAGCGCCCGAAAGACAGCGTGCATGTGCTGGTCGGGGATATCGGCGGCGGCTTCGGCCACAAGGTCAACCTGTACCCCGAAGACGGCATCGTCGCCTACGCGGCCACCAAGCTGAAGCGCACTGTGCGCTGGCGCGGCGACCGTATCGACGACTTTATTGGCGGATCGCATGGCCGCGATCTCACATCGACCGGTGAATTTGCGCTCGACGAAAAGGGCCGTGTACTGGCTTTCCGGGTGCGTTCGCTGGGCGGCACCGGCGCCTATCTCACCGGGGCAGGCGTGATTATTCCGCTGGTGCTTGGGCCGTTCGTGGCGACTGGCGTCTATGATCTTCCGCTGATTCATTTCGACATCAAGGCGGTTCTGACCCACACGGCGCCGACCGGGCCTTATCGCGGCGCCGGACGGCCGGAAACGGTCTTTATCGTCGAGCGCCTGATGGATGCGGCTGCGCGGCAGATCGGGATGGACCCGCGCCAGATCCGCAAGGTCAATTACATCAAGCCTTCGCAGTTGCCCTACAAGAACGCGGTCGGCGAAGTTTACGACAGCGGAGCTTTCGCGCACATGCTCGAGCGCGCCTCGAAGCTGGCGGACTGGGATGGGTTCAACGCACGCAAGAAGGCAGCGAAGAAAAAGGGTCTGCTTTATGGGCGCGGCCTGACCAGTTACATCGAATGGACCGGCGGACGCGTGCACACCGAGAAGGTCACGCTGTCGGCGACAGCCGAGGGCCGCGTCGTGCTGCAGTCAGGCACCCAAGCGATGGGACAGGGTCTTCAGACCAGCTATTCGCAGATGGTGGCCGGCGCGCTCGGAATTCCGCTCGACCGGATCGATGTCATCCAGGGCGACACGGACAAGGCGACGGGCGGCGGCAGCGTCGGCTCGCGCTCGCTGTTCGTGGGCGGTACGGCAGCCGTGGTCTCAGCCGGAGATCTGATTCAGAAGGCGCGAGAGAAAGCCTCGCATGTACTCGAGGCTTCGATCGGCGATATCGAATACGGCGACGGCTTCCTGACGGTGGTCGGTACCGATCGGCGCGTTAGCCTGTTCGACCTCGCCAAGGATGAGAAAGACTCGCGCCTCAGTGTCGAAAGCAAGGGCGAGGTGGACGGGCCGACCTGGCCGAACGGCACCCATATCTGCGAAGTCGAAATCGATCCGGAGACGGGCGTGACCCGCGTGGTGCGTTACACCACCGTCGATGACGTCGGCGTTGCCATCAATCCCATGCTGGTTACCGGTCAGGTGCACGGCGGTGTGGCGCAGGGGATCGGACAGGCGCTCTATGAAGGCGTGGTCTACGATTCCTCGGGGCAGTTGCTTACCGCGAGTTATCAGGATTACTGCATTCCGCGCGCCAGCGACATGCCGCATATCGACGTGACCCTCGACGACTCCGCGCCGTGCACGACCAATCCACTCGGGGCGAAAGGCTGCGGCGAATCCGGCGCGATCGGCGGCCCACCCTGCGTGGTTAACGGCGTGATGGACGCGCTCAGCGAGTTTGGAATCAAGTCCTTGCAGACTCCGCTGACGCCGGTGAAAATCTGGGATGCAATCCGCGCTGCGAAAGGTGACAAGGCGGCGTGATCGCGTTCAGCGGGGCCCTTCACCGGCTGCGCGAAGGGCCTTGAGGCCCTCGCGGTAGGTGGGATAGGCCAGCGTTGCGCCGAGCTCGTTGCGCAGCAGATCGTTCCGCACGCGTTTGCTCTCCGCGTAGAACGAACGGCCCATCTCGGTAAGGCC
>JAGVII010000166.1 GCA_020056155.1 Afipia sp. | reverse complement strand
CTGCGACTGATAGGGCGCGCCGCGATAATTGTTGGGGACGGACCCGGTCGACTCCGGCGCTGAGCGCGAAGCGAAGGGGTTCGAAAACGTGGTGTCTGAAAATCGCGTCTGAGTGTCGGCGCTACATCCGCCAAACCCGACCGAGACGAGCGCCAGAACCACGAAATGCGGCGCATGACGCGAGCTTATCAACTCGACAAAGCGGGACATGGTTACTCACTCGTACGCAACTAACACAAATTTGAGTAAACACAGTCCGAGTAAACAACTCTTTAAGGCGCGGAATCCGCCTGCTTTTGCAAGGTGCAACGCGCGTCATCCCGAGGTGCGAGCCATCTTCGGCGAGCCTCGAAGGATGACGGCGACCGCGAACGCATTTAAAGCCGTAACGCCTCAAAGCTCGCGGGCGATCCCCTGCAGCGCCGGCACAAAGCGCACAGCAACAAGCTCCTGCCGGTCGAACCCGTCAGCCGTTTTGACCAAGCGGATCAGAAACTGCCGGTCGTTCATTGGCCCAACCGGCGCGATCAGGACGCCATGTGGCTCCAGCCGCCCGGGCAGCGCCTCGGGAATGCTTTCCATCGCCGCGGTGACCATGATCCTGTCGAACGTGCCGAGTGTTTCCGGCACGTCGAAGCCGTCACCGAGGATGACGTCCACGTTGGTGCATTGCAGCTCTTTCAGCACCAGTCTGGCGCGGTCGGCGAGCGTGCGAAACCGCTCCAGCGTCACGACTTCCCGGCACAGCTTCGACAGGATCGCGGCCTGATATCCCGATCCCGTCCCGATCTCCAGCACGCGGTGCTGCGGCTGCAAATCGAGCTGCTCGGTCATATAGGCCACCACGAACGGCTGGCTGATGGTCTGTCCGCAGGCGATGCCCAGGGGCGTATCGCGGTAGGCATAGCCGCGGTCCAGCGACGTCACGAACAGTTCGCGCGGAATGTCTTCCATCGCCTTCAGGACGGCCTGATCGCTGATCCCGCGCTGCCGCAGGTTCAGCTGAAACATCATCTTGTCGTGCGGCGTGGGCTGGGGTGACGGCATGCCTGATCAACATTGAAAGCGGGAAAGACCTGTATCCGATGCATGCTTTGACAAGTGTCGCGGCATGCGCCACCTTTTCGTGATAGCAATCCGGACAGGTTCTGCGCAATGACCGCCGACAGTTCAAGCGTGCCGAGACTCTCATGACGTTACCCCTTCCCGAACCATTTCGCTCAACCTTTGACGGACTGGAGGAGCAGCGCCTCTCTGGCGACCCGGACAACCGCTTTCATCAATGCTTCGGCTGCGGTCCATCGCATCCCACCGGCTTGCATGTGCGCACGTTCAGGACAGACGAAGGCGTCGCCTCGCCGATCCTCATTGCGAAACACTACGAAGGGCCTCCGGGCGCCGCGCATGGAGGCATCGTTGCCGCCTATCTCGACGAGGTGCTGGCAGCCACGGTGCTCCGGGTCACGGGGCGGCTGGGGGTGACCGGCGAACTGACCATCCGCTACATGAAGCCGGTGCCGACCGAGACGCCTATCATCGGGCGCGGTTCGCTGGTGACCGATCACGGCCGCTATGTGGATGTGGAAGGCCGGTTGGAGGACCTGAGCACTGGCAGTGTGCTGGCGACCGGGCGGGGCCGGTTCTTTCCGGTGCCGTCCTGACACGCGTTTCAGACGATTTTAGGAAAGTTCCTGTCGATGGAACTTTTGGATCGAGTGTGAGTTTGCGCGCTGGATAATTGTGTTATTCCTGTAGCTCCGTCTGCGGACGAACCGAAATTCACACTGGAATCGTATCTTACCAGTCCAGATTTGTCGTTGGGGGACGAATGCCGGGCAATTTCAAAGCAGGATCGCGGACGTCGATTCTGCTGGTCGAAGACGAAGTCATGATCCGCATGATGGTTGCCGACATGCTCGAAGAGCTTGGCTACGTCATCACGGGTGAAGCGGGCGACATCGACGAAGGCGTCCGGCTTGTGCAGACCGTCGATTTCGACATCGCCATTCTCGACGTCAACGTCAACGGCCGGGTGATCACGCCGGTTGCCGAAGCCGTTCAGATGCGCGGACGCCCCTTCGTGTTCGCGACCGGCTACGGCGCGCAGGGCCTTCCGGAGAAATTCCGCGACCGCCCGACGCTGCAAAAGCCGTTTCAGATCGAAACGCTGGCCCGCACCATCGAGACGGTGCTGAAGGGCATCGCGGCGTAGCTCATCGTCATTGCGAGGAGCATAGCGACGAAGCAATCCAGCTTTATTACTAACGCTCTGGATTGCTTCGCTTCGCTCGCAATGACGGGAACAACGCGCTTTATTTCAAAACACCCTTGAGCTTTTCCGAGAACGCCTCGTCGGTCCGGTCGAGCCGCAGCGGCGTGACCGACACGAAGTTCGCGCCAAGCGCCGCGAGGTCGGTCCCTTCCGCCGGAACGTCGACCACGGCCACCCGCTCGAAGCCGATCCAGTAATACGGATTGCCGCGTCCATCCTGACGGCCATCGACGCGCAGGAAGCCCTGATTGCGCTTGCCCTGCCGGGTGACCGCAATGCCTTTGACGTCGTCCGGCAGACATGCCGGAAAGTTGACGTTGATGACCGTGTTGCGCGGCACGCCAAGCTTCATCACGTTGCGGATCACATCCGGACCGAACTTCAGCGCGGTGTCCCACAGCGGCTTGTTGCGCGTCTCCATGGAAAATTCCTGCGACAGCGCGAACGACGGCAAGCCAAGGATGGTGCCTTCCAGCGCGCCGGCGATGGTGCCGGAATACACGACGTCTTCGGCGACGTTGCGGCCCTTGTTGACGCCGGACAGCACGAGGTCCGGCGCCTTGTCGCCGAGGATGTGACGCGAACCCATGATGACGCAATCGGTCGGCGTGCCTCTGACGGCGAAGTGACGCGGACCGACTTCGCGCAACCGCAGCGGATCGTTCAGCGATAGCGAATGCGACACGCCGGACTGATCGAGCTCGGGCGCGACGACCCAGACGTCGTCGGAGAGCTGCTGCGCGATTTCCTCAATGACCTTGAGGCCCGGCGCGTGAATGCCGTCGTCGTTCGTGCATAGAATTCGCATTTTAAACTTTCTTATATCTGCAACTTTGCCGTCGGAAGCACCGGCTCCCCCGCTCATTCCCGCGCAAGCGGGAATCTCGTTCTTGCTTCTGGTATTTCTGGATCCCCGCGTGCGCGGGGATGAGCGGAATGAACATTGCGCTCAACGATCCTTTTCAATCACTTTCAATCCGCCCATGTACGGCTGCAACACATCCGGCACGGCAATCGAGCCGTCGTCCTGCTGATAGGTTTCCATCACGGCGATCAGCGCGCGGCCCACCGCCGTGCCCGAGCCGTTGAGCGTATGCACGAAGCGCGGCTTGCCGTCCGGGCCGCGCGAACGGGCCTCCATGCGCCGCGCCTGGAAGTCGCCGCACACCGAGCACGAGGAGATTTCGCGGTACATGCCGCTGCCTTCCCCCTGTCCCGGCATCCATACTTCGATGTCGTAAGTCTTTTGTGACGCGAAGCCCATGTCACCGGTACACAGCGTCATGACGCGGTAATGCAGATCGAGCTTTTTCAGAACTTCCTCGGCGCAGGACAGCATGCGCTCGTGTTCGTTCTTCGATTCTTCCGGCGTCGTGATCGAGACCAGCTCCACTTTCGTGAACTGATGCTGGCGGATCATGCCGCGCGTGTCGCGCCCCGCAGCCCCCGCCTCCGCGCGGAAGCATGGCGTCAGCGCGGTCAGCCGCATCGGCAGTTCTTTTTCATCGAGAATGGATTCGCGAACAAGGTTCGTCAGAGGGACTTCGGCGGTCGGGATGAGCCAACGGCGCTCGATTGCTGAAACATTCTCTAATTCAGCTTCAGCGGCCTCTAAGACTAAATCGTTGTCAAAGCTTATTTCGCCAGTATCGCGATCTTCCAGATAGAAGCCGCGCCTCTTCAAAAAATCAATTCCGCGGACTGTCGCTCTGACGCTTCTTTCAAAAACATCGGCTTCGCTCAGAACTGGGAATTGATCATGTTCAAACTTCGGCAACTGCGCCGTGCCGAACATCGCTTCGTCGCGCACCAGCAGCGGCGGATTCACTTCGGTGTAGCCGTGCTCGCCGGTATGCAGGTCGAGCATGAACTGGCCGATGGCGCGCTCCAGCCGCGCGAGGCCTTTCTTCAGAACGACGAAACGCGAACCTGACAGCTTGGCCGCCGTCTCGAAGTCCATGAACTTCAGCGCTTCGCCGAGTTCGACATGCTCCTTCGGCTTGAAGGCATAGTTGCGTTTCGCGCCGTAGCGATGATGCTCGACGTTGCCGTGCTCGTCGGCGCCGTCGGGCACTTCATCGAGCGGCAGGTTGGG
>JAGVII010000118.1 GCA_020056155.1 Afipia sp. | reverse complement strand
AATTCCGTGACGTCGGGCATCGGTTATCCTTCTATTTTGGGCATGAGCTTTTTCGAAAACCGGTGCCCACTTTTCGGGATCGTGCCTTACTGGCCACCTTTGTAGACGCGGGTGTAGCGTTTGCCGAGGCTGGTCAGCACTTCGTAGCCGATGGTGCCGAAGTGATGCGCCAGTTCGTCCACCGTGATGTCCTTGTTGAGCAGCGTCACCAGCGCGCCGCGGCGGGTCGCGCCGGGCGGCAGGGCCGTGATGTCGATCGCCATCAGGTCCATGGAGATGCGCCCGGCGACTGGACAGCGTTTGCCCGCGACCATCGCTTCGGCGCTGCGCATGTTGTCGATGCTGCCCGCTGCGCGGAAATATCCGTCGGCGTAACCCGCGGTGACGATGGCCAGCTTTGTCGGCTGCCGCGCGGTCCATGTGCCGCCGTATCCGACATGCTCGCCCTTCTCGATATTGCGGACCTGCGCGACGCGCACCTTGAGATCGACCACCGGCAGCATCGGCGTATCGGCCTCGGGGGTCGGATTGACGCCGTAGAGCGCGGCACCGGGGCGCACGAGATCGAAATGGAATTGGGGCCCGAGAAAAATGCCGGAGGAATTCGCCAGCGAGGCGGGGACGCCTGAAAACAGCGATGCGATTTCGCGGAACGCCGCCACCTGCCGTCCGTTCGCCGGATCGTGCAGCATTTCGGCGCTGGTGAGATGGCTCATCACCAGCGAGATGCCGTGATTGCCGCTCTTGATCCGCGGCAGCAACGCCTGTGCTTCCATGACGCGGAAGCCGAGACGGTTCATGCCGGTATCAATGTGGATGGCGGCGTGACCTTCCCAGCCGCTGGTCTTGCGGAACGCATCCCACTCGGCGAGTTCGGTGGCGTCGCCGATCACCGGACGGCAATCGATCTTCGCGTACTGGTCGCCCGCGCCCGGAAAAAATCCGTCGAGCACGTAGATCGCGGAGGTCGGCGTGACCTCGCGCGCCGCACGCGCCTCATCGAGGGTTGCGACGAAGAACGTCCGGCAGCCCGCCTTGGCCAGCGCACGGGTGACCTGCGTAATGCCGCAGCCGTAGGCATCGGCCTTCACCACAGCGGCGCAATCGGCAGGCACGGACAGACTGCCGAGCTTGCGCCAGTTGGCGACGATGGCGTCGAGATCGATGGTCAGGACGCCGGTCGCGCCCGCAGGCAGCGGCGCGTCCGCGGCGACGGCAGCAGTGGCGTTGTCGGGAGACCTGAGGTCGGAAACAGCAGTCATTGGCTCAGCAGCGAGTTTGATTCAGACGTTGAACCGGACCCTAGCACACTCTTTGTGCGCGAAAGTATCGCCTATCAGCCAAATCGTTCCGGCAACTGGGCGTCCGGCGCGAGATCACCGAAGCGCGTGACGCTGGCATCGAACTGAAGATTGATGGTGCCGGTGGGGCCGTGACGCTGCTTGCCGATGATGACTTCAGCCTTGCCGTGCACCAGTGACATATCGAGTTGCCACTTTTCGTGCTCGGGGGTGCCGGGGCGCGGCTCCTTGCTCTGCAGATAGTATTCCTCGCGATAAACGAACAGCACGACGTCGGCGTCCTGCTCGATCGATCCCGATTCACGCAAGTCGGAGAGTTGCGGGCGTTTGTCGTCGCGGCTTTCGACCTGACGCGACAGCTGCGACAGCGCGATGATCGGAACGCTCAGTTCCTTGGCCAGCGCCTTGAGGCCGGTGGTGATCTCGGTGATTTCCTGCACGCGGTTGTCGGAGCGGCGGCCCGATCCCGACAGCAGCTGAATGTAGTCGATGATCAGCAGATCGAGACCCTTCTGCCGCTTCAGCCGCCGGGCACGCGCGGTGAGCTGGGAGATCGACAGGCCGCCGCTGTCATCGACGTAGAACGGCAGGTTCTGCATCTCGATGGAATGGTCGCGGATCTTGTCGAAGTCGGATTCGCTGATGCCGCCGCGGCGGATCGAACTCGACGAGATGCCGGTGCGCTCGGCGAGAATACGCGTGGCGAGCTGTTCGGCCGACATTTCGAGCGAGAAGAAACCGACAACGCCGCCATCGACGGATTTCATATGTCCGTCCGGCTGAACTTCGCCGCGCCACTTCTGCGCGACGTTGAACGCGATGTTGGTGGCCAGCGCGGTCTTGCCCATGGCCGGGCGGCCGGCGAGGACGATCAGGTCCGACGGCTGCAGGCCGCCCATCTTGATGTCCATGTCGCGCAGGCCTGAAGCCAGTCCCGACAGGTTGCCGTCGCGGCTGTAGGCGGCTGCGGCCATGTCGACCGCAACCGTCAACGCCTGCGAGAATTTCTGGAAGCCGCCGTCGTAGCGTCCGGACTCGGCAAGGTCGTAGAGTTTCTTTTCCGCATCCTCGATCTGCGCGCGGGGCGCGAAGTCCACCGGCGCGTCGAACGCGACATTGACCATGTCTTCGCCGACGCGAATGAGGTCGCGCCGGATCGAAAGATCATAGACGGTGCGCCCGTAGTCCTGTGCGTTGATGATGGTCGTCGCTTCGGCGGCGAGGCGGGCGAGGTATTGTGCGACCGTCATGCCGCCAATGTCGGTTTCCGCCGGAACGAATGTCTTGAGCGTCACGGGGGTGGCGATCTTGCCGGCGCGGATCAGGCTGGCGGAGGTCTCGAAGATCAGCGAATGGATCGGCTCGAAGAAGTGCTTCGGCTCGAGGAAGTCCGAGACCCGGTAGAATGCATCGTTGTTGACGAGGATGGCGCCGAGAAGTCCCTGTTCGGCCTCGATATTATGGGGCGCAACCCGGTAAGCCGGCGTGCCGGCTTCCGGCGCGAGCTTGATAATGTTCGAATCGGTAATCGCCATAGACGTCTAATGTTCTTCTATTCGGATCAAAGTGGGGCAGGCGGCCCGCATCGGAGCGGACTGCTACCTAATACTTTCAGAGTCGCGGGCGAAATGCTTCAGGTGAACTATCCCCGCTGTTCATTGATAGAAAGAAAACACAGGCAGGGCTTGATTTGCGCCCTGTATCGTTTCACGGGCGTCGCCCGGACGGAAAGGCGAGATCGCCCATAGGCGATGCAGGGAGTTCCGTTCAAGGAAGTGCTTGAAACAAAACGCCGCCTCCAATCGGGAAGCGGCGGTATCAAAAGAAATGGAGGAAAGGGACAGGATTCGAACCTTCGACACGGTTTCCCGTGTGCCGCGTTAGCGGTGCCTTAAGCCACTCAGCCACCTTTCCAAGACTT
>JAGVII010000717.1 GCA_020056155.1 Afipia sp. | reverse complement strand
GTCAAGGACGGCATGCTGTACGGGCGCGGCGCGGTGGACATGAAGGGCGGCATCGCCTGCGCGGTCGCCGCCACGCTTGATTATCTCGCGGCGAACGGCGGTAAACCCAAGGGCTCGATTTCGTTTCTGATCACCGGCGACGAGGAAGACATCGCCGTCAACGGCACCGTCAAGCTGCTGCAATGGGCGGCGGAGCGCGGCGAGAAATTCGACCACTGCGTGCTCGGCGAACCCAGCAACGTCCACGAAATGGGCGACACCATCAAGACCGGACGGCGCGGCTCGCAATCCGGAACGCTGATCGTCGACGGCGTGCAGGGCCATGTCGCCTACCCGCACCGCGCCTCCAATCCCGTTCCCGACATCGCGGCGTTGATCGCCACATTGAGCGGCGATCCGCTCGACAAGGGCACCGATCATTTTCAGCCGTCGAATCTCGAATTCACATCGGTAGACGTCGGCAATCCGGCGTGGAACGTGATTCCGGCACAGGCGCGGGCACGCTTCAACATCCGCTACAACGACTGCCACACCCGCGAGTCCCTGCGCGCGCTGATCGAGGAGCGCGTGACGAAGGCGAGCGGCAACCGCATCAAGGCAAGCATCGTCTGGGAGCCGTCGAACGCCGACGTGTTCCGGACCAAGCCGGGACCGTTTACCGAACTCGTGGTGGCGGCTATCGCAGAAGTCACCGGCCGCAAGCCGGAGCTGAACACCGGCGGCGGCACCTCCGACGCACGCTTCATCACGCATTATTGCCCGGTGCTGGAATTCGGCCTTGTCGGCCAGACCATGCATCAGATCGACGAACGCACGCCGGTGTCCGATCTCGACAAGCTCACGAAAATCTATCGCGGCGTGCTGGATCGCTACTTCACATGAACGCTGAGAACATGAGCGGCCACATTGTCATTCTCACGGCCATCGACACCGAGTTGAACAAGGCGCGCGCGCCTGAAGGCGTCGAGGTGATCTATACCGGCGTCGGCAAGGTCAATGCGGCAAGCATCGCAACGCTGGCAGTGATGGCGCTGCAGCCGAAGCTCATCGTCAACTACGGCACGGCCGGGAAGATCGCGCACATCCACAACGGCCTTGTGGAGGTCGCGCACACGGTTCAGCGCGACATGGCGGCGATGCCGCTGGCGCCGCGCGGACGCACGCCTTTCTCGCCGGACATGGACCGCCTCTCGTCCGGCCATGGCACAGTCGTCTGCGGCACCGGCGACAGTTTCGTCACATCCGTCGATCCGTGGCTTGTCGAGAACAACATCGACGTGGTCGACATGGAGCTGTTCGCGATCGCCCATGTCTGCCAGCGCCATGGCGTGCCGTGGCGGGCGTTCAAGTTCATCACCGACGCAGCCGATGAAAACGCCGCCTACCACTGGAACGAAAACGTCGCCAACGGCGAGGACCTGTTCTGGGACGTGATGAAGACGCTATCCTAACAGGGAATGCCCATGCAGCGCCGCAACGTCAATGCCGCCAACGCTCCGCAACCCTTCGGCTACGCGCAGGTCTGCGAGATCAGCGGCGCGCAACGCCTCGCCTTCGTCAGCGGACAGATCCCGCAGACCGTGGACGGCACCGTGCCCGAGACGTTCGAGGCGCAATGCCGGCTGATCTGGGCCAATATCGAAAGCCAGCTTGCGGCCGTCGACATGACCCTCGCCGATGTCGTCAAGGTCACGGTGTTTCTGTCGGACCGGAAATACGCGCTGGAGAACCGCGCGGTTCGCCAGAGCGTCCTCGGCACCCTCGCCCCTGCCATGACGGTGGTCATCGCCGGTATTTTCGACAGCAAGTGGCTGCTGGAAATCGAAGCGACAGCGGCGGCTTAAGCGCTAATACGCCACACGCACCAGATAAAGCCCGTCCGGCGGCGCGACGGGACCGCACGCGGCACGATCACGTGCATCGAGCGCGCGGCGCATATCAGCAGCGGTCCAGCGCCCGTGGCCAACCCACACCAGCGAGCCGACCATCGAACGCACCTGGCTGTGCAGGAACGACCGCGCCGAGGTGACGATGTTCACATCGTCGCCGTCGCGCATCACGTCGAGCGCATCGAGCGTCTTCTCCGGCGACTTCGCCTGACATTCGGTGTCGCGGAAGGTGGTGAAGTCGTGTTTGCCGACCAGCACTTGCGCCGCCTCCTGCATCGCCTCTACATTCAGCGGCCGCGCGACGCGCCACGCATGCCCGGCCTTGAGCGCGAGATTGGCCCGGTGATTGACGATGCGGTAAATGTAGTGACGCTTGGTCGCCGAGAACCGCGCATCGAATGTTTCCGGCACGATCTCTGCCGACAGCACGCCGATCGGGTTCGGCCGCAGATGCGCGTTCAACGCGTCGCGCACGCGGTCGGCTTTGTAATCCTTCACCAGATCGATATGGGCGACCTGCCCAAGCGCATGAACGCCCGCATCGGTGCGGCCCGCGCCGTTCACGCGGACATCATCGCCGGTCATGGCCTTTACCGCGGTTTCCAGCGCGCCCTGCACCGAGGGCCCGTTGTCCTGATACTGCCAGCCGCAGTACGGCGTGCCGTCATACTCGATGATGAGTTTGTAGCGGGGCATCAGTTCACACGCAGCGGCGGCTTGAGCGGCGTACCGTTCAGAAAGGCGGCGGCCTTCATCGGCGGCTTTCCGGCCCGCTGCAATTCCAGAATCCGGATCGCGCCGTCGCCGCAGGCGATTGTGAGCTTGTCGTCCAGCAGATCGCCCGGCGCGCCCGAGCCTTTCGCCATCTCACACCGCAGCACCTTGATGCGCACCGGTTCGCCATCGAGGACGATTTCGAACCACGCGCCGGGAAACGGCGACAGGCCGTGAATATGCCGCAGCACCTCGCGCGCGGATTTGCTCCAGTCGATCCGCGCCTCGGCCTTGTCGATTTTCGCGGCGTAGGTGACGCCCCGCTCGCTCTGCTTCGTCAGTTGCAGGCCGCCGCGCGACAGCCCGCCCATCGCCCGCACCATCAGGTCCGCGCCCAGCGGCGCCAGCGCATCGTGCAGATCCTGCGCGGTCATCGTATCGGAGATCGGCAGGCGCTCGGCCATCGCGACGTCGCCGGTATCGAGCCCGACATCCATCTTCATCACCATGACGCCGCTTTCGGCATCGCCCGCCATGATCGCGCGGTTGATCGGCGCGGCACCGCGCCAGCGCGGCAACAATGACGCATGCAGATTGAAGCAGCCGAGCGGCACGGCATCCAGAATGCTCCGCGGCAGGATCATGCCGTAAGCGACGACAACGGCGGCGTCGGCGTTGTGCGCGCGGAATTCCGCTTCGGCTTCCGGTGTTCTCAAGGTCTTCGGCGTCAGCACCGGAATCCCGAGCTGGCGCGCGGCCTGCTCCACCGGTGTCGGCTGCAATTGCAAACCGCGACGACCACCAGGCTTCGGTTCGCGCGTATACACCGCGGCGATCTCGTGACCGTGGTCCGCGAGCGTCAGCAGCGTCGGCACTGCGAAGTCCGGCGTGCCCATGAAGATCAGACGAAGCGGCATATTGAATTCACTATCCTGTCGAGGTTGTTCCTTTTATCCGTCATGGCCGGGCTTGTCCCGGCCATCCACGTCTAGTTGCACGAAGGGAAGGCGTGGATGCCCGGCATAAAGCCGGGCATGACGAGGAGGGTTCAAACCCCGGCCAAAAGCCTATTTCGCCGCGAGCTTGGCGGCCTTGGTGAACTTCTTCATCACGCGGTCGCGCTTGAGCTTGGAGAGATAGTCCACGAACAGCACGCCGTTGAGATGGTCGATCTCGTGCTGGATGCAGGTCGCGTAAAGCCCCTCGGCATCCTCCTCGTGAATCTTGCCGTCGATATCCATAAAGCGCACGCGCACCCGCGCCGGACGCTCGACCTCTTCATAGTATTCCGGGATCGACAGACAGCCCTCTTCGTAAACCGAGAGTTCCTCGGACGCCGACAGGATTTCCGGATTGATGAAAACGCGCGGTTCCTTTTCCCCCTCCTTCTTGGAGAGGTCCATGGTGATCAGCCGCAGCGGCACCGCGATCTGGATCGCGGCGAGACCAATGCCCGGCGCCTCGTACATGGTTTCGAACATGTCGTCGGCGAGCGCCCGGATCTCGGGCGTGATCTTTTCGACCGGCTTGGAGATCAGCCGCAGTTGCTTGTCGGGAAGGATGATGATGTCACGATTGGCCATGGGCGCGATGTAATGGGAGCGCCCGCCGCGGTCAAACCCGTTGTGGCGTCAGGCG
>JAGVII010000483.1 GCA_020056155.1 Afipia sp. | reverse complement strand
TGCGCCAAGCTGCTCGATATTCTCGGCGTCGCGCCGGACGCGCGTGACTTCGCTGCGCTCGGTACGCGGATCAAGGGTGGCACGCAATTGCCGCCGCCCGCGCCGATTTTCCCGCGCTATGTCGAACCCAAAGAAGACATGCTGAGTTAAGCCTGATGCTTGTCGATAGTCATTGCCATCTCGATTTTCCGGACTTCGCCGACGATCTCGATGCCATTGTCGCGCGCGCCGAGGCCGCGGGAATCGGGCGCATTGTCACGATCTCGACGCGCGTGCGCCGGATTGAATCGCTGCTGGCGATCACGGCCCGGTTTCCGAACGTTTACTGTTCTGTCGGTACGCATCCGCATAACGCCGACGAAGAAGACGGTATCACCCCGGACGAACTGATCGCGCTGACGAAACACCCGAAGGTGGTGGCGCTGGGCGAGGCGGGACTGGACAATTTCTACAAGGATGGATCGCCGGAAGCGCAGGAGCGTGGCTTTCGCGCTCACATCGCAGCGGCGCGGGCGACCGGTCTGCCGCTCGTCATTCACACACGCGAAGCGGATGAGGCCTGCGGCCGTATTCTTGAAGACGAGATCGCAAAAGGACCGTTCAAGGCCGTGCTGCATTGCTACACCGGCGGCCGTGATCTGGCGATGAAGGCCGTTGCTCTCGGACTGTCGATTTCCTTCACCGGCATCCTGACCTTCAAGAATTCGCAGGCGATCCGCGACATCGCCGCCGAGTTGCCGGCTGATCGCATCATGGTGGAAACCGACGCACCGTATCTCGCGCCGGGAAAATTCCGCGGCAAACGCAACGAGCCATCTTTCGTAACCGAGACCGCCAGGGTGCTGGCGGAAACGCGCGGCGTTTCGATTGAGGAGATCGCGCAGCAGACCACGGAAAACTTCTTCCGGCTGTTCGACAAGGTGCCGCGCCCGGACGCTAAAGCCGCATGACGGTGATACTGACAATCCTCGGCTCGGGATCGTCCGCCGGCGTGCCGCGTCCCGCGCTGGGGTGGGGCGCATGCAACCCGAACAATCCGAAGAACCGCCGCCGTCGATGCTCGCTGCTGGCCGAGAAGGGCGGCGCGAGCGGCCTGACGCGCGTCCTGATCGACACGTCGCCGGACCTGCGCGAGCAGTTGATCGACGCCAACGTGGATCACCTTGAAGCGACCTTCCTGACCCATGAGCATGCCGACCAGACCCACGGCATCGACGATCTGCGCTCCGTGGTGCTGCATCAGCGCAAGCGGATTCCGGTCTATCTCAACACGTCGACGGCCAAGGATATCCTGTTGCGTTTCTCATACTGTTTTGAGCAGGCGCCGGGCAGTGATTATCCGGCAATCCTCGAAAAGCGGTCGATCGAGGCGGGAGAAACCGAAACCATCGAGGGGAAGGGTGGTTCCCTCGCCTTGACTGCGTTTCTGGTTCAGCACGGCAATATCCCGGCGCTTGGCTATCGCATCGGCCGTGCTGCTTACACACCGGATCTCCATGATATTCCGCCCGAGAGCTTTCACGCGTTGGAAAATCTCGACCTGTGGATCATCGACGCGCTGCGCTATGCACCGCATCCCAGCCATTTCAGCCTTGACGATGCGCTCTCATGGATCGCGAAGTTCAAGCCGCGCCGCGCGGTTCTGACGAACCTGCATTCCGATCTCGACTACGATGTGCTGCAGGCGAAATTGCCGGCCGGCATCGAGGTGGGCTACGACGGCATGCGTCTGGCAGTGGACGCGTAGCTGACAGAGATTGATGGCGGGTGTCGTTATCACCTCTCCCCGCAAGCGCGGGGCGAGGGGTTAAGCCGAAATCGCCTTCGCCGAGTTCGCCTGCTCGCGCAGCATGAATTTCTGGATCTTGCCGGTCGATGTCTTTGGGATCGCACCGAACACCACGGATTTCGGCGACTTGAATCCCGGCAGAATGCTTTTGCAGTAAGTCAGGATTTCGGCTTCGGTCGCCGTCGCGCCGTCCTTCAGTTCGACGAAGGCGCAGGGCACCTCGCCCCATTTGGGGTCCGGCTTGGCGACCACGGCGGCAAAGAGAATGGCCGGGTGCTTGTACAGAACGTCCTCGACCTCGACCGACGAGATGTTTTCGCCGCCGGAGATGATGATGTCCTTGGAGCGATCCTTGATGATGACGTAGCCGAACTCATCGAGCACGCCGAGATCGCCGGTGTGAAACCAGCCGCCGTCGAATGCTTCCCTGGTCGCTTTCTCGTTCTTCAGGTAACCCTTCATGACGATGTTGCCGCGGAACATGACCTCGCCGATGGTCTTTCCGTCGCGCGGCACTTCGCGCATGGTTTCAGGATCGAGCACCGTGACGGCCTCCTGAAGCGGATAGGGCACGCCCTGACGGCGCTTGAGTTGCGCGCGTTGATCCGCCGGCAGGTCGTCCCAGCCGGGTTGTTCAGCGCAAACGGAGGCGGGGCCGTAGACCTCGGTCAAGCCGTAGACGTGGGTCAGCTTGATACCGATGTTTTCCGCGCCCTCGAGCACCGCCACGGGCGGTGCAGCGCCGGCGATCAGTCCCACGACGGGCTTCCCGGTCTTGCCTTTGGGCGCGCCGGGCGCGTTGATCAGCGTGTTGTAGACGATCGGCGCGCCGCACATGTGGGTCACGCTGTGGGCCTTGATCAGTTCGAAGATCTTGGCCGGATCGACCTTGCGCAGGCAGATGTTGATTCCGGCTGACGCTGCGATGGTCCACGGGAAGCACCAGCCGTTGCAGTGGAACATCGGCAGCGTCCACAGATAGATCGGATGCGTGCCAAGGCCGCCCGCGAGAATGTTGCTGACCGCGTTGAGATACGCGCCGCGATAGTGCGTGACGACCCCCTTGGGATTGCCTGTCGTGCCGGAGGTATAGCCCAGCGCAATGGCGTCCCATTCGTCCTGTGGCTGATGCCAGGCGAACTCGGGATCGCCGGACGCGACCGCCGCTTCGTACTCGATCTCACCGATGCGCTTGCCGCCGGCAAACGCCGAGTCATCGACATCGATCACCAGCGGCTTCGGGCCTTTCATCAGGGCCAGCGCATCGGAGATTACGCTGGAGAACTCGGGATCGACCAGAATGATCTTGGCACCGCCGTGATCGAGCTGGAACGCGATCGAGGCCGCATCCAAACGGATATTGAGCGCATTGAGTACGCCGCCGGCCATCGGCACGGC
>JAGVII010000551.1 GCA_020056155.1 Afipia sp. | reverse complement strand
TGGGATCTCACGACGCTGAAGGCGGAGACGGTCAGACAGTCGCCGAACTATCCATCGATCAAGGTTCCGGTGACGATCGTTTCAGGCGACGTCGACAAGACCGTCTCGACCGACGTTCACTCGCGGCCTTTCGCCGCTGCGGTGCGCCAGACCAGGCTCGTGGTGTTGCCGAATGGCGGCCACATGCCACAGGTCTATGCGACCGACGTGGTTGTATCGGAGATCGAGGCGATCGCAGCGAAGGCGCAGGCCGGTTCGTCGGCATCGGCTGTTCCTTTTTGAACGCCTTCCTCGATTGTTTCGTGCGCCGCGATCGCTGTTCGGTCATGACGGCTGACCTTCATGATCCCGACAATTTGAAATTTTTGAAGCCGCACGTGCAGCATGCACCTGCATCGGAGAGAAATCTTTCTTTTCGTTCACGATGCAATGAGCATCATACTGCTGCCATCGATCAATGATGGAGTGTCGGCGTTACATGTGTCCTTTCTTGCTCCAGCAAAATGAAGGTCGACAATGGCACCCACATCAACAAGCGACAACGTATTCAACAAGGCGGCGGAAACCATTCCGTTTCCGGATCTCGCGCGCGTGAGCGAGATCAACGGAACCATGCTGAACGAAACCGCGAAGTTCAACGCGCAGGTCGGCACGGCCATGCAGAATATCGGCAAGGAATGGTCGGAATTCGTCGGCATGAGGCTGCGCGAGGACGTCCAGTTGTTCAGGACGATTCAGGACTGTCGCTCGTTGCAGGATTTGCAGCAGGCCTATGCCCAGTTCTGGCAGACTGCGTTCACGCAATATGGCGAGGAAGCGCAGCGCATGCTGCGGCTCACCCAGGGAACGGTCGAAGATGTAACCCGCGCCGCGCAGGAAGCGCGCGAGACGGCAGTTCACGCTGCCGACAAGGCGGCCTGAGAGCGTCCCCGTTCGCCCCTAGATGTCGGCGTCGCGCTCGGGGCCGACATAGGCGATGCGAACCATATTGGTCGTACCCGGCGTGCCGAGCGGTACGCCGGCGACGATAATCACGCGCTGGCCGGCTTTGGCGAAACCGTCGCGGAATGAAATGCGTGCCGCGCGGTCGATCATGTCGTCCTGATCGTGGGCGTCTTCCGCAATCACGCAATGCACGCCCCACACCAGCGACAGTTTGCGCCCGGTATTCACGTTTGGCGTGATGGCGACCACCGGTGGCTTTGGCCGTTCGCGCGCGACGCGCAGCGCGGTCGAGCCGGAACTGGTCCAGCAGATGATGGCGGAGAGATCGAGCGTCTCGGCGATCTGCCGCGCCGCGTCGGCGATGGCGTCGCCTGCGGTGGCTTCCGGATCGGGCCGCTGGGCGGCGATAACGCCGCGATAGGTCGGGTCGCGCTCGCATTCCTCGCCGATGCGATTCATGGTCAGCACCGCTTCGACCGGGAACTTGCCGGCCGCGGATTCCGCCGACAGCATGATGGCGTCGGCGCCCTCGAACACGGCGTTGGCGACATCGGAAACCTCGGCGCGGGTCGGCACCGGCGATGTGATCATCGATTCCAGCATCTGGGTCGCGACCACCACCGGCTTGCCGGCGCGCCGCGCCATGCGGGTCATCTGCTTCTGAAGTCCGGGCACGCGTTCGGCGGGCAGCTCGACGCCGAGATCGCCGCGCGCGACCATCAATGCGTCCGATACTTCCATGATTTCGGCGAGGCGCTCGATGGCCTGCGGTTTCTCGATCTTCGACATCACGGCGGCGCGGCCGCGCACCAGCTTCTTCGCCTCGATCACGTCGTCGGCGCGCTGCACGAACGACAGTGCGACCCAGTCGACGCCGGTTTCAAGCGCGGCCTCGAGATCGGCGCGGTCCTTCGGTGTCATCGCGGACACCGGGAGATCCGTGTCGGGCAGGCTGACGCCCTTGCGGTCCGACATTTTTCCGCCGGTGACCACGCGCACCAGCGCGTGCTCGGGCGAGGTCTCCTCGGCGATCAAACGCAGTTTGCCGTCGTCGATCAGCAGCGCATGGCCGGGACGCAAGGCTTTGAGAATTTCGGGGTGGGGAAGGTGGACGCGGGTCTTGTCGCCCGGCGCCGGGTCGGCATCGAGCGTGAACATCGCGCCATTGTTGAGTTCGACAAAGCCGTTCTCGAAATTGCCCAGTCGCAGCTTCGGTCCCTGAAGATCGATAAGAATCCCGATCGGCCGCCCGTAGCTGCTTTCCACGTTGCGGATCGTCGCCACCATCTCGCGCATCTTGTCATGCGGCGTATGGCTCATGTTGATGCGGAACACGTCCGCGCCCGCCTCGAACAGCTTGCGGATCGATGCGCTGTCTGAAGAGGCTGGTCCGAGGGTGGCGAGGATCTTGATGCGTCGCAGACGTCTCATTTAGGGTTTCCAGGAGCTGCACCGGGAAGTGCGCCGGGTTGTGCAGCCCCCGGCGCATTCGGCATACCGGGCAGGCCGGGCGAGCGCGGGTTCTGTTCGTTGGATTCCGTCAGCTGGACGGTCCATGCGCGTTGTTCGCCGGTATCGACTTCGAAATAGCCGGTGCGGTCGAATCCGCGCGCCAGACAGTCTTCAGTGCCTTTGATGGTGAATTCCTTGTCGCGTGAACACATAAAGGCTTGCCCCGACCACTCTCCGCCGCGGTCATAGTCGATGGCGTAGATATAATAGTATCGTGCGACAAGTGTTCCGCGCAGCAGGGTTTCGCAGGCGCGGGACGACACGTTCCACCAGCCTTCGGTCACCCAGCCTTCGTTATCCTTGTAGCCGAGCGCGATGCCGACACGGCTTGGGGTGTTGTTGCAAAGCCGGAAATCGGCGGCTGCCGGATCGTTCCACGCGCACAAGGCGACCAACGCGACAAGCCCGGTGAGGGCGGCGGTGATCGTACGGCGGAACGTCATGCGGCGGGAGATCGTGGCTGTCATCTAATCAGGTACTATCAACCATTCGTTGATTTCGCGTAACACATTGAGCATGATCGGTAAAAGCAGAGATGCGATGTCCGGTCAGTCCCGGTCAGTATAGGGCGGCTTGGCGGTTTCGCCAAACCACACCCGGGCGTTAATGGGTCCGTTGCCGGGCGGGGTTGGCTTTTCTCTCCATACGGAAAACCATGGGGTCTGAAATCGGGGTCTTAAATTCACAGGGCCCGGCCCCATGTTAGGTAGCCGGTGGCAGGACACCGAGTGGGCTCAAAAAATTGCGGAAAAATGACCATGGCCATCGATGAGAAGACCCGGACCGAACTGGAGGCAGCGGTTTTTCGCCGCCTTGTCGAACATCTGCGCGGACGGACCGATGTGCAGAATATCGACCTGATGAACCTCGCGGGTTTCTGCCGCAATTGTCTCTCCAACTGTCTGAAGGATGCCGCCGACGACAAGGGCGTGACGCTCAGCAAGGATGAGAGCCGCGAGGCGGTGTACGGCATGCCTTACGAAACCTGGAAGGCGAAGCATCAGACCGAAGCGACGCCCGATCAGGTCGCCGCGATGAAAAAAAGCCACACCGGCCACTGA
>JAGVII010000274.1 GCA_020056155.1 Afipia sp. | reverse complement strand
CGCGCAGACATTCGCGCAGAACACCCTGCCCGACCATGCCGGTCGCGCCGAAGACAATGACTTTCATCGACGCTCCGTGGTTGAACGCGGGTTACGCGGTTTTGAAACGCCTGATGCCGAGGATGATCAAGCCGATGAAAAACAGCAGCACGATACCCTGGGTGATCGCGAACGGCGGCTCGGCCCCGGTCGGCGCATAGACATTGAGCAACGCGACCTTCTGAAACGATTGCGCGATCAGCACGAACACATTGAACCAGAGCGCGAGCATCGCGGTGGCGACATAGACCGTGCGCCAGACACCGGAAAGGCCTTTGCCGTAAAGGGCATAAACCGCAACCGCCAGCAGCACCAATGAGATGATCGCGACGATGTGCGATGGCAGCAGCTTGGTGAACGGAAACAGGAAGCCCGTGGCGCTGGTCAGGATCGTCAGGACGAGAAACCAGAGCGTCCAGCCGGGCAGCCGGTTCGATGCGAGCAGCCCACCCGCGACGACGAAACCCAGACCGATCGCGACCATACTGATGATGAGATGGAAAACCGTGAAACCCGCCAACGACATGCCTAGAATCATGATGCGCCCCTTTTTAGAATTGATCCAAGGCTACATCATACGCATGGCAGTGCAACAGAAGTTCCATTTCCGCACGCTCGTTCCGGAAAATCTTTCCAAAGACGTGCGCGTTAAGCCGATCAGCGATTGAGAAAGTCCACCAGCTTCGGAATGACCTGGCCCGGCGCCTCCTCGATCAGCCAATGTCCCGAGCCCTTGATGATGACGCCCTCGACATTGGTAGCAACCAGCTTGCCCTGTTCGATCAGGAAATTGCCGCCCGCCTTTTCGCCGGAGAGAATGAGTATGGGCATCGGCAACTTGGTCTTTGCAAAGCCCGCGAAATCGTCGGCGTCCTTCTCAAACGCGCGGAACACCTCGAAGCCGGCCTTCATGCGGCCCGGCTGTGCGTAGGCCTTGGCGTAGAACTTCCGGTCCTTCTTGGAGATCGACTTGGCCGGGTTGGCGGCGAAATCATTCCAGAAATGCTCGAGATAAATCCGCTCGCGGCCGGTGACCAAAGCCAGCGGCGTCTTGCCGTAGAAATGGAAATGCCACAGATCGCGCAGCAGCCACACGTTTTTCCAGTCGCCCACGCCGGGCAGGAAGGCGTCCATCAGCACGATGCGATCGACTTCGGCCGGATACTGCGCCGCGTAGGCATAGGCGACCATCAAACCGATATCGTGGCCGACGATCTTGACCTTGGTGTATCCGAGGCTTTTCACCAGCGCGTGGATGTCCTGCGCCATTTCCTTCTTGGTGTAGCCGCCAGCGGGCGCATCGGACTTGCCGAAGCCGCGCAGATCCGGCGCGATCACGGTGTGGTTGTTCGCCAGTCCGGGAAACAGCGGCCGCCACATATGGCTGGTCTCCGCATAACCGTGCAGCAGCACGACGGGATCACCCTCGCCCGCGATCAGATAGTTCAGCTTCACGCCGTTGACGACGGCGGACCGGCTTTGCGGTATCGACTGGGCCGCCGCATCACCGGATGACGCGATCAAACCGAGGGCCACCATCATACCGGCGCAGATCGCACTGCGAATGACCCGTCGAAAATACCGCATGCTGAAATTCCTTTTGAGATCGGTAGGATCCCGAAAATGAACGGATCTAGGCAAGCTCAGATAATCGGCAGGCGCAGTTCAATAGTAACTCGGGATCGGACCGTTGTGCGGGGTCTTACGCCGGGACAGGTCGAACATGACCTGATCGACGTAGCACCAGCCCCAGCCTTCAGGCGGATCATACCCTTCGATAACGGGATGCTGCGTGGCGTGGAAATGTTTGGTGGCGTGCTTATTGGGCGAATCGTCGCAGCAGCCGACGTGACCGCAGGTCCGGCAGATCCGCAGGTGCAGCCAGACGCTGCCGGTCTTGAGGCACTCCTCGCACCCGAGCGCGCTCGGAGTGACGTCCTTGATCTCTGCAATATGCCTGCAGGGCATGATCGTGTCTCTCAACGAGCGTGTCGAATGATCCGGCGTCTAGCAGGCTAGAGCGGCTGCGCCGGTTTGTCGCCAAGAAAACCGTGCAGCGCCGCCACGACCTGCGCCCCTTCGCCAATCGCACCGCCCATGCGCTTGACCGATCCCGCGCGCACGTCACCGACGGCGAACACGCCCGGAACGGAGGTTTCAAGTGCCGACATGGGTTGCCCGCACTGCGCCCCGGTGAGAATGAAGCCGGTGCGGTCGAGGGTCACGCCGCAATCTGCAAGCCATGCAGTCGCGGGATCGGCCCCGACGAACAGAAATACGTTGCGGATGTCGCCCGCCGTCTCGATGCCCGTCCGGCGATTGCGCCAGTGCACCCGCTCAAGTCCGGCATCCGCGCCTTCCAGCCTGACGATCTCGGTGTGGATCATCACTTCGATATTGGGCGTCGCCATGATCCGGTCGATCAGATAGCGCGACATGCTGTCGGCGAGACCGCCGCTGCGGATCATCATCCGAACCTTGCTGGCGTGGCCTGACAGAAACACAGCGGCTTGCCCAGCGGAATTGCCGCCGCCAACCAGAATGATCTCCTGCTGGGCACAGAGCCGTCCCTCGATCGGCGATGCCCAGTACCAGACACCGCGCCCCTCGAACTTGTCGAGGTCCTCGATCGTTGGCCGCCGGTAGCGCGCGCCGCTGGCAACGACGACGGATTTCGCCTTCAGGAAGTGACCGCATTCGGTGGTAAGCCCGAAAACGCCGTCGCTCTTCGAACAGTCGAGCGACTTGGCCTCGACCGGAATCATCATGTCCGCGCCGAATTTCTGCGCCTGATTGTAGGCCCGCCCGGCCAGCGCCTGACCCGAGATGCCGGTCGGAAATCCGAGATAGTTCTCGATGCGGGCGCTGGCTCCGGCCTGACCGCCGAAATGGCGCGCATCGAGCACCGCCACCGACAATCCCTCCGACGCAGCATACACCGCAGTCGCGAGCCCGGCGGGGCCACCGCCGACGACGGCGACATCATAGAGCTTGTCCTTTATCGGGCCGCCGATCATGCCCATCGCATAGGCCAGATCGATTTCGCTGGGATTGCGCAGCACGGTGCCATCCGGAACCACCACCAGCGGCAAATCAGCGGGCGACGGCGAATAGCGCGCGATCAGGTCCGCCGCGTCCCTATCGGTGGCGGGATCGAGCACGTGGTGGGGAATGCCGTTGCGCGATAAAAACCCTTGCAGCCGCACCACGCCGCCCAGCGCCGGCGAACCGATCAGCACCGGGCCGCCGACACCGGCCTGGATCAGGGCCACGCGGCGCAGGATCAGTGCGCGCATGATGCGTTCGCCGAGATCGGCTTCCGCGACAAGCAGCGCCCGCAAATTGGCCGGCGCGATCAGCAGCGTCTCGACATCGCCCTCGGCTGTGCCGTCTACCAGTGCGTGGCGGCCCGACAGTTGCCCGATCTCGGCCAGAAACTGTCCCGGCCCCTGCTCGATCACCGGCGTGACGTGGCCCATGCCGTCGCGCTGGGTGATGGCGACGTGCCCGGAGAGTATGACGAACATGCCGGGGCCGACCTTGCCACTCTCGAACAGCAGCTCGCGGTCTTTATGATGATGCACATCGCCGAACCGGCGCATGCGGTCGATCTCGGCATCCGCCAGCGTCGGAAATGTCTGTTCGAACCGGGGAAATGCCGCTCGTGAAGCGTCCGATTGCGGGGCGCCGGCCCCAATCGCTGCGGCCTGGTCCGTCGCCATCAGATACTTTCCTTACATTCGCACAGAAGATTCGCGAACTCCCTCGTTGGAGATCGCATT
>JAGVII010000844.1 GCA_020056155.1 Afipia sp. | reverse complement strand
GCGCGCGGGCGCTGGGTCGCGGAAGCGGCCCCTGCCTGAGGATTAGACTGGGGCCTCGTCCGGCTTAACGACCGAGAGAGGCGTCCTCCACCATCCATTGCACCAACTCGTCAAATGTTACGCCTGCATGTGCAGCAAGCTCTGGAACAAGTGACGTCTCGGTCATGCCGGGTTGGGTGTTCACCTCGAGGCAGGACAATCCCCCAATACCCTCGATGCGGTCGTCGTAACGGAAATCCGCACGGCTTACGCCCCGGCAGCCAAGCGCCACATGCGCCGCCAGCGTTAACCTTCGGACTTCCTGGTAAACAAAAGGTAAAATAGGTGCAGGCAGGATGTGTTTTGATGCGCCCGGAGAGTACTTTGCCTCATAATCGTAGAATTTGATTAAAGGCACGATCTCGATCACCCCGGTCGGCTCGCCGTTGATGACCGCGCAGGTCAGTTCCTTCCCGGCAACGTATTTTTCGACCAGGAGCTGGTCCCCGTGGGGCCAGTCCTCGCGGAAAAGCTCCTGCGGCGGATGGGCATGGGCCTCCGTGACGATGAAAACCCCGACGCTGGAGCCGTCCGCCACCGGTTTGATGACATATGGCGGCGCCATGGCGTGGCCCTTCGCCACCTCGGCACGGGTCAGCGTCAAGCCTTCCGGCACCGGCACTCCCGCCGTCGCCATCACCGTCTTGGCGAGATCCTTCTGCATCGCCAGCGACGACGCCAGCACGCCGGAATGCGAGTATGGAATTCCGAGTGTTTCGAGCACGCCCTGAATGGTGCCGTCCTCGCCCGGCCGGCCGTGCAGCATCACCAGCGCGGCATCGGGCTTCAACTGATCGAGCACGGTCGCGATGTCCCGCTGCACGTCGATGCGCGTGACCTGGTAGCCCTTGCGCTCCAGGGCATCGGCGCAGGCCTTGCCCGAACGCAGCGAGACCTCCCGCTCGGACGACCATCCGCCCATCAGCACAGCGACATGTTTGAACTGACTCATGATCTCTCCCAATTCGCCCTACCTACGCTGATTTGAGCCGATGACCAAGCCGCCGCGATTCAGATAGTGTCCGCTCGCGCCGAATCCGGAATCAGCAGCGGCGTCAAAAAGAAGGTTATTTTCATGATCAGAGCGTGGCTCGACATGTCCCCCGCCGGAGTTTTCCTCGCCCTGATCGGGCTGTACTTCGGCATGACCGTGCTGCTGGCCTGGATCACCTTCTGGCGTCCGTTTGCCCGTCCGATGCAATCGCTGGCCGGCGTTGTCGCGCCCTTCTTCAGCGCGCCCGCGATCCTGTTCGCACTGCTGACCGGTTTCCTCGCCGCCGATGTGGCCGAGCGCGGACGGCAAGCCTATCGCGTGGTCCATGCCGAGGCCGGCGAACTGCGCAACATCCATACGCTCAGCGTCGCGTCCGTCTCGGACATGCGCACCATCCGCACCGCGCTGAAGACCTACGTGACCTCGGTGGTCGCTGACGAATGGCCGGCGATGGACGCGATGCGCCTGTCGTCCTCCACCGCCGCCGCCTATGACAGTTTGCTACGCGAGGTCAGCATTCCGTCGATCGCAAAAGAATCCGGACCGGCCGTGCAGTCCGCGCTGCTCACCGCCGCTCTTCGCGTCGGGACCGCCCGAAACGACCGCCTCGCGCTGTCGTCGGATCACACCAACGATCTGAAATGGCTCGTGGTGATCGCGCTCGGCCTGATTACGCAGGTTGCGATCGCCCTCGTCCACCTCGATAAGCCGCGCGCCTTCTTCGCATCGCTGATCGTGTTCTCGACTGCCGCCGTGGTGACCCTCGGCATCCTCGCGCTTCAGGAGTATCCGTTCGACGGCGCGTTCCAGGTGTCGCCGACGCCGATCAGGACGCTCCAGTCGTTGAGCGAGTGATGCGCTAAGCGCGCTCCAGCCCGATCCGCTTGATCTCCCAGTGCAGATCGATACCTGAGCTTTCCTTCACCCGCGCACGCACGGTCTCGCCCAGGGTTTCGATGTCGTGACCGGTCGCGTCGCCGGTGTTGATCAGAAAATTGCAGTGCATCTCCGACACCTGCGCGCCGCCGACGCGGAAGCCGCGCATCCCAGCCGCATCGATCAGCTTCCATG
>JAGVII010000478.1 GCA_020056155.1 Afipia sp. | reverse complement strand
GGTCTGGACGACATGGTACGGCTAGCAGCTGCAACAAAAGAAAAACGGCCACCCAAGCCTCTGAATGCAGCCCCACCAATCCGCGCAGGCAAGAAAGTATCCAGGCTGACCGAGCGGCGCTGTTCCATTGCGAGCACGGTCGGAATTCTGTCTGACGCATGGGCTTTTTTGGTCATCCGTGAAGCTTTCTTCGGCGCCAAGCGCTTCGAGGAGTTTCGTTCGGGTCTTGAAATATCGCGGGCGACGCTGACGGATCGCCTACGGCGCCTGACCCGCGAGGGCATTCTTCGTGAGGTAAGCTATTCCGATACATCGAGCCGTGTCGAATACAAACTGACTAAATCCGGCATAAGTCTTTATCCCGCCTTTATGGCGCTGATGCAGTTTGGCGATCGCTGGCTTACCAGCGCGAGTGAAGTGCCGCTGCAATTGATCCATGAGGGCTGCAACTGCGTCAGCAAGCCGATAGTGGCCTGCTCTTGCTGCGACCAGCGCATCGCAGCGCGTGACGTCAGCTATCAAGACGGTCCGGGCGCAGGCAGAATCCGCATAGATTCTTCCAAACGCAGCCGCCGAACCGCTGACGATTTTATGCGGGGCCGTCCCAGCTCGGTGTCCCGTGCGCTTGAAGTCATCGGAGATCGTTGGAGTTTTCTGGTTATTCGCGAGGCGTTCTACGGGGCGACGCGGTTTGATCAGCTTCAGGCCGAATTGAACATCGCCACTAACATTCTGACAGATCGCCTCGCGCGGCTGGTCGAGCGAGGAGTTTTCAAAAAGCGGAAGTATCAATCGGCGCCGGAGCGTTTTGAATACCTGCTGACGCCAATGGGTACCGATCTGCACGGGCCGCTGATCATGATGATGGCCTGGGGCGACAGCTGGCGCGCCGGCGGAGAGCCGCCGATGCTTCTCAAGCACAAAACCTGCGGAAAGATATTTACGCCGACCGTCGTCTGCAACCGGTGCGGGGAGCCAGTCCAAGCCTACACGATGAAGTATCGGATGAGATACGATCCCGATAAATTCGGCGGACCGAAGAGCGGCCGGGCAGTGCCCGGCCGCGTTTGATGACTGTCGTTCCCGCTATTTCTTGACGAGCGGGCACTTGCTTTCCGACAGCGGCCGGAAGGCCTCGTCACCGGGAATGACCGCGCGAAGCTTGTAGTAGTCCCAGGCATACTTCGACTCTGAGGGCTTCTTCACTTCATACACATACATGTCGTGGATGAAACGGCCGTCCTCGCGGATTCTACCGTTCTTGGAGAAGAAGTCGTTTACAGGCATCTCGCGCATTTTCGCCATCACCGCCTTGGCGTCATCGGTGCCCGCAGCCTTGACCGCTTTGAGATAGTGCATGGTCGAGGAATAGTCGCCTGCATCGCCCATGTGCGGCATGCGCTTCATCTTCGCAAAGAATTTCTTTGAGAACGCGCGCGTATCTTCGTCGCGATCCCAATAGAATGCGTTTGTCAATACAAGGCCTTGGGCGGTCGTAAGACCCATCGAATCGATGTCAGTGATCCAGACCAGCAGGCCGGCAATGGTCTGCTTCCCGCCATCCGTTAGTCCGAAATCCTTCGCGGATTTGACGGCGTTGATGAACGTGGTGCCAGAGCCTGCAACAGCGACCACTTTCGCTTTTGAGGCCTGGGCTTGCAGTAGAAAGGAGGAGTGGTCGGCCGTGTCGATCGGATAGCGGATCGCACCGGTTACTGTGCCGCTGTTTGCTTTTACAACGTTGGCGGTGTCCATTTCAAGGGCGTGTCCAAATGCGTAGTCGGCGGTGAGAAAGTACCAGGAATTCAAGCCTTCCTTGATCAATGCCTTGCCCGTTCCCTGCGCCAGCGCGTAAGTGTCGTAAGCGTAGTGGATACTGTTCGGCGTGCAGGAGTCGTTTGTCAGCCGGGAAGACCCTGAGCCGTTGACGATGGCGACCCTGTTCTTTTCCTGAGCCACATTGGTGACAGCAAGTGCGATGGAGGAATTGATCAGGTTGGCGATCAGATCGACCTTGCCGACATCATACCATTCGCGCGCCTTGGCGATCGCTACCTCGTTACGGTTCTGGTGATCGGCAACGATCACTTCAATGGGCTTGCCAAGAACTGTGCCGCCGAAATCTTCAACTGCCATTTTTACCGCGGTGACCGATCCGTCACCGGATTCGTGGGAGAACTGCCCCGACATATCGGTCATCACACCGATCTTCACAACATCGTCTGAAATCTTTGTCTGAGCGTAGGCCGGCGCCGCCAGCGCGAGTCCTGCGGCAAATGCCAATGTCATCTTCTTCATGGTTTCCTCTCCCCTGATTTAAGCAGCCAGATGGTTTCAGCCTGACACATAGGCTTGCATAACTAGACTAATTTGATAAGACGGTGTCAACAGGCGTGATGAACTTGCTCGCATTGCGCCGCACAACAGATGTGGAGGGGACGCCGGATGGATGCGACGCATAGTCATGCCGTGCCGGATGCAGACATCGTGTTACAGGCACGAGGGCTGCGGAAAGAATTCCGCGGGTTCGTTGCGGTGGGTGGCGTTGACCTCGATATCCGCCGTGGTGAGATCCATGCACTCATCGGGCCAAATGGCGCGGGCAAGACGACAGTCTTCAACCTTCTGACGAAGTTTTTGAGTCCAACTTCGGGACGCATTCTCTTGGAAGGAACGGAAGTCACGCAAGAACGACCTGCGGCGCTTGCACGGCTTGGATTGGTGCGATCCTTCCAGATTTCTGCGGTGTTTCCGCATCTTACGGTGAGCGAAAACGTCGCCGTCGCGCTTCAGCGCAATTTCGTTTCCCCTTTGAAATTCTGGCAGGGTCGCTCGCGGTTTGGCGATATGCCTGCGCGTATCGAGGCGCTGCTCGCGCAGGTCGATCTTGGTGCGTTCGCGCACCATCGTGCTGGTGATCTTGCTTATGGCCGCAAGCGCGCGCTCGAACTGGCGACCACGCTCGCCGCTGATCCGAAGGTCATGCTGCTCGATGAGCCGACCCAAGGCCTGGGTCATGAAGACGTTGACCGCGTAACGGCTCTGATAAAGCGGGTGGCATTTGGTCGCACCGTCGTCATGGTGGAGCACAACATGAAAATGGTCGCACGGATCGCGGACCGGATCAGCGTGCTGCGCCGTGGCGAGATCATCGCGGAGGGCGGTTACGACGAAGTATCGCGTGACCCGCAGGTCATCGAATCCTATCTCGGTTCCCGGTCGCGCGCAGCGGAGCGGAAGCAATGATGTCAGTGACGAATAGCGGCGTGGCCGAAGCGCTCTCGGTGGAAAACCTCCATGCCTGGTACGGAGAATCCCACGTTCTGCACGGCATGTCGTTCTCCCTGCAGCGTGGGGAAGTGGTTGCGTTGCTTGGTCGCAACGGCAGCGGCCGAACGACAACACTGCGCGCGATCATGGGATTGATCGACAGGCACGAAGGTATCATCCAAATCGGCGGCAAGGATGTCATTCAACTTGCACCGCATTTGATTGCGCGTCTCGGTGTCGGATACTGTCCGGAGGAGCGGGGCATTTTCGCCTCGCTATCTTGCGAAGAAAATCTTCTGCTGCCGCCGAAGCAATCGAGCGGCGGTATGCCGCTCGACGAGATTTACGCACTGCTGCCCAATCTGGCCGAGCGGCGGCAAACGCCCGGCACGCGGCTGTCGGGAGGCGAGCAGCAGATGCTTGCGATCGCACGTATCCTGCGGACCGGTGCGAAGCTGCTTTTACTCGACGAGATATCTGAAGGACTTGCGCCTGTAATTGTCGATCGGCTGTTTGATCTTATCACCGAGCTAAAGTCGCGGGGCTACACCATCCTGCTTGTCGAGCAAAACAAGTACTTCGCCGAACCGCTCGCTGACAGGTTTCTTGTGGTCGAGCATGGCGATGTCACGATGCAACTGTCCGCGGTGGAACTTGCGGCGCAGGCCGAACTCGTTGACCGCACGCTGGGCGTTTGAGGGCTGAGATGTTCGATATTCCGCTACAGGTCCTGCTCGGACAAATCACCATCGGCCTAGTCAACGGTTGCTTCTATGCGATCCTGAGCCTTGGTCTTGCGTTGATTTTTGGTCTTCTCAACGTTATCAACTTTGCGCACGGCGCGCTCTACATGCTGGGTGCATTCGGCGTCTATCTCGCCATGCAGAAGCTCGGTGTGAACTACTGGTGGTCGCTGTTGCTGGTGCCTGCCGTTATCGGTGCATTCGGGGCATTGATCGAGCGGCTGCTGTTGCGCCGTCTGATGGGCCTTGATCACCTCTATGGTCTGCTGCTCACGTTCGGCCTCGCGTTGGTTCTGGAAGGAATATTTCGTGACATCTACGGCTCCGCGGGCCTGCCATATCCAACTCCGCCGGAACTGCGGGGCCTGATTGATCTCGGCTTCATGCGGCTGCCGATTTACCGTGTCTGGATCGTCGGTGCGTCACTGGTCGTGTGTTTTGCGACGTGGTTTCTGATCGAGCGCACACGGCTGGGATCCTATCTGCGCGCGGGCACCGAGAACGCGAAGATGGTTCAAGCGCTCGGCATCAACGTCCCGCTGATGGTGACGTTCGTCTACGCGCTTGGCGCGGGGCTCGCTGCATTTGCGGGGGTGCTGGCGGCGCCGATCTATCAGGTTCAGCCCCTCATGGGCTCGAACATCCTGATTGTGACGTTTGCCGTCGTGGTCATTGGCGGACTGGGATCAACCGCGGGCGCTATCGCCACTGGACTGGCGCTCGGCGTCATCGAGGGACTTTCGAAAGTGTTCTATCCCGAGGTCTCCTCGACCATCGTTTTCGTTGTCATGGCAATCGTACTTCTGGTGCGCCCCGCGGGTTTGTTTGGACGTGAAGCATGAGCCGGCCGATGAAGACATCCACAGTTCTCTTGATCGTACTCACCGGTGTGGGCGTTCTGGCGCCGCTGACAGGACTCTATCCGCAGTTTCTCATGAAGTGCGTTGCGCTGGCGTTGTTCGCCGTCGCTTTCAATTTCTTCACCGGCAATGTCGGTCTGCTCTCAATCGGTCATGCGGCCTTCTTCGGTATGGGCGCGTATGTAGCAGGTTACGCAACGAAGGCGTGGGGATTTACCCCAGAACTTGCGCTGGCTGGCAGCCTTTTGGTGGGCCTTGCGTTGGGAGCTGTGATGGGCGGGATGGCCATTCGCCGTCAGGGCATTTACTTTGCGATGATTACGCTGGCTCTGGCGCAGATGGTCTATTTTGTCTGTGTGCAGGCGCCGTTCACTGGCGCAGAGGATGGGCTGCAGCGCATTCCCCGCCGGTCGTTGTTCGGCTTGGTCGATCTATCCAGCGATCTGACAATGTATGCCTTCGTTCTGATTGTCCTGGCCGTGGCGGTCTGGGGCTTCCAGCGGATTATGGAATCTCCGTTCGGTCAGGTGTTGCTCGCCATTCGCGATAATGAACCGCGCGCGATTTCGCTCGGATACGACGTTCAGAAGTACAAGCTGTCCGCGTTCACGATGTCGGCGGCGATTGCCGGCCTTGCGGGCGGTGTAAAGGCGCTGACGCTTGGTTTTGCGGGATTGCCCGATGCGCACTGGACGCAATCCGGCAATGTGATTCTGATGTGTCTGCTCGGAGGGCTCGGTACGCCGCTCGGTCCTGTGATCGGCGCTATCCTGGTGGTCACGCTGGAAAGCCGGCTCTCGGGTCTCGGCGTGGTTCAGATCGGGCCGATTACGATGGATTTGTCCAGTAAAGTACCGATCATTATCGGTTTCATCTTTATGATCTGCGTCCTGCTATTCCGTCGTGGCATCGTCGGCGAGATCGGTGCGGTTTTCGCATCCGCAAAAGCCCGCCGGACCTCGGCGAAGCAGGCCGAAAAGAAATCCATCGCGAGTTGACATCGGCCGTCCGAATAAGTCTATTTATGCAAGTGACATATAGATGGCGCCATAAGGGTACCTATCGTGATGCGCAGCTTGCCCCAAGGTTCAATGGAGTTCGGAGTGCAGGGTTTCGTCTTTCAATCCACTAAATCCATTCTGGTTGAGCTTGGCAGTTCCTCGCGCATCGGCGAGCTTGTGAAGTCGCTTGGCTGTACGTCCATTCTTTTAGTAAGCGATGCCGGCGTGAAGGGAGCAGGCTTGTTGCAGGCAGGACTGCAAGGGCTGGAACAGGAGGGCGTCGCGGTTACCTTGTTTACAGATGTCGTTGCCGACCCGCCTGTTTATGTCATCGATGCAGCGGTCAAGCTGGCGATGGATGCCAAGGTCGATGGCGTTGTCTCCATCGGTGGCGGTAGTTCGATGGATGTCGCCAAGCTAGTGGCGCTTCTCGCTGTCGGGCAGGAAAGGCTCGACGATATCTATGGCGTGGGCATGGTCAAGGGTCGCCGGCTGCCGCTGGTGTTAGCGCCGACGACGGCAGGAACCGGCTCAGAGGTCACGCCGATCTCGATCGTGACAACGGGCGAGGGCGAGAAGAAGGGCGTTGTGTCGCCAGTTCTGTTGCCTGATTGGGCAGTGCTCGACGCGGAGCTGACTCTTGGACTTCCGTCTGCGGTAACGGCGGCTACCGGTATCGATGCAATGGTTCATGCCATTGAAGCCTACACCAGTAAGCGCCTGAAAAATCCACTCTCAGACGCACTCGCGCGCGACGCCTTGCGGCTGCTCGGCGGCAATATTCACGAAGTCTGCCGCAACGGCACCAATCGCGAAGCCCGCCACAACATGCTGCTCGGTTCCATGCTGGCCGGCATGGCGTTCGCGAATGCGCCGGTCGCGGCTGTGCACGCGCTTGCTTATCCGGTCGGCGCGCGCTTCCACGTTCCGCACGGGCTCTCGAATTCGCTCGTCCTGCCGCAGGTCATCCGTTTCAATGCTAACTCCGCAGAACAGTACTATGGCGAGCTTGCGACGATCCTGACGCCCAATGCCAAGGGAAGTTCGGCCGATCGCACCAAGGCGCTCGTGGAGATGCTGTCGGCGCTTCCGATAAATCTCGGCCTACCAACGCGGTTGCGTGATGTCGGTATCGCCGAAGGGGACCTGGGACTGCTGGCCGACGATGCGATGAAGCAGACGCGGCTTCTTATCAACAACCCGCGTGAGGTCGTTCGTGACGATGCGCTGGCCATCTACGAGGCCTCGCTATGACGGAGCGGCCCAAGCCGGACAAGCGCGGCAGCTACGCGTACTTCCAGACGATGACGACACGTTGGATGGACAATGACTCGTATCGGCACATGAACAATGCGACATACTACTCATTCTTCGACACGATCGTGAACCAGTACCTGATTGAGAACGGAGTTCTCGATGTCGAGAAGAGCCCTGTGATCGGACTCGTCGCGGAAACGATGTGCAGCTACTTCAGGTCAATCGGCTTTCCCTCCAAAATTAATGTTGGATTGCGGGTCGGTCATCTGGGTAGCAGCAGCATTCGTTACGAGATCGGCTTGTTCAAAGACGATGATGACGAGGCGTCCGCGCAGGGGCATTTCGTCCACGTTTGTGTCGAGCGCGAGAGCGGACGGCCAACTGCGATTCCGGAAAAAGTGAAGTCGGTGGTTGCGCCGTTGGGTCGCGTTACGCCGTAATAACTTAGCATGACCGGCATTCTGCCGGTTCCGTAGGAGAGAGATCTTGGCCGATATCGACATCGCCATTCAGGACAAGGTCGGTGTGGTGACACTCAACCGGCCGGCGGAACGCAACGCCATGACGCTGGCTATGTGGCAACGTATCGCCGAGATATTCACGCGGCTGGGGCAGGACACCAGCGTACGGGCGATCATCCTGACCGGAGCGGGCGGAAACTTCAGCGTTGGAGCCGATGTCTCGGAGTTCGCAAAAGTCCGCTCGAATGTCGCCGAAAGCAAGGCTTACGAGGTCGCGGTCGATGCATCGTCCGATGCAATCGCGGGTGCGTCGAAGCCGGTTATCGCCGTTTTAGAGGGGTATTGCCTTGGCGGCGGTTGTCACCTGTCGATGGCCTGCGATTTTCGCTACGCGCATCCCGGTGCTTCGATTGGTATTCCTGCAGCAAAGCTGTCGATCGTTTATGGTGTCCGCAGCACGCAGCGCCTGCTGGCGCTGGTCGGTCTGACCAGTGCCAAACGTATTCTTTATTCGGCGGAGCGCTTCAGTGCGGGCGATGCGGCGAGAATGGGGCTTATCGATCGCGTATCGAGCGATCCCATGGCCGATGCGAAGGCTTTTGCTGCCGATATTGCCAAACTCGCGCCGCTCTCGGTTGAGGGCGCAAAAAAGATACTGACCGACCTGTCGATGGGACCGGGATCGCTGGACGAGAAAGCCGCCGAAGCTTTCATCGATCATGTGTCGGACAGCGAGGATTACGAGGAGGGCCGCCGGGCATTTACCGAGAAGCGGGCTCCAATGTTCCGCGGGAGGTAAGATACCATGAAAATGCACGTTCTGTCCGGCGGTCGCCTTCGCATGAAGAAGAATATCTATTTCCCGGACGTCGATCGTAGCGAGATGATCGAGCTACCGGTGTCGTGCATGTTGATGCGACATACCCAGGGCAACGTGCTGTTCGATACCGGCTGTCATCCGACGATTGCGGAGAATGCCGAGGCACGATGGGGCGGACTTGCGAAATACATGACGCCGATCATGCGGCCGGGCGAGAATGTTCTAAGCGGTCTTAAGGCTGTCGGCCTTGGTCCCGACGATATCGATGTTGTCGTCTGCTCGCATCTTCACACTGATCACTGCGGATGCAACGAGTTCTTCAGGAAATCAACAATCGTCGTGCACGCGCGCGAACTGGAGGCCGCCAAAGCGCCGGATGCCCTGAACAGCGGCTATTTCTCCGCCGATTGGGACCACGCGATACCGATGAAGGTGATCGAGCAGCAGACGGACCTTTTTGGTGATGGGAAGATCACGCTTATTCCGTTACCCGGACATACGCCCGGCACCATGGGCGCGTTAGTGAAGCTGGATCGTGGTGGTGAATTTCTGCTGACATCCGACGCCCTTAGCATTCGCGAAAATCTCGACAAAGAGATCGTGCCGAAGAATACCAAAAATGCCGAGCAGTTCCTGCAGTCGTTTGCCGAGATCCGGCGGATTGAGGCGGCAGGCGCGATGATTATTTGCAGTCATGACGGCGCGCAGTGGGATTCCTTGCGTAAGGGACTGGATGCCTACGACTGAGAAGCCGCGGCTCCGACAGAATCGCAGACAACAAACTTTGAGGACGATAAAATGAACATGGATCTGAAGGGCAAGGTTGCTCTCGTTACCGGTGCCGGCCGCGATGTCGGTCGCGAAATCGCGCTCAATCTCGCGGCAGAGGGTGCGGCCGTTGCGGTAAATTATAATGGCTCGCGCGAGCGCGCCGCTGCCGTGGTCACCGAGATCGAGAAGGCCGGCGGCAAGGCCGTTGCCTACAAGGCCGACGTCTCCAACTTCGATGAAGTGCAGGCGATGGTTGCGAAAGTTGTCTCCGATCTGGGCGGACTGAATATCATTGTCAATAATGCCGGTGTGGCGCTGCGCAACCGCTTTGTCGAGACCACACCCGAGGAATGGAAGAAGCAAATCGATATCTGCCTCTACGGCGCAATCCATATTTCCAAGGCGGCGGCGCCGCATATTGAAAAGGCGGGCGATGGCCGGATTATCGCATTGGTGGGCGATTCCTCACGCGTCGGTGAATCGGGTCTCGCGATCGTGGCGGCTGCGCGGGGCGGCGTGATCGCCCTCATGAAGTCGCTGGCGCGAGAGATGGGCCGCTTCGGCGTCACTGCGAATACGATCTCGCTGGGCCTCGTTGAGACGCCGCATGATCTCGACTGGGTCAATGCCAACCGCGATAAGCTGACCAAGCTCTATCCGCTGCGCCGTCTCGGATTCCCGTCCGACATCGCGCCGATGGTGACGCTGCTGTCCTCCAAGCACGGCGGATGGATTACCGGTCAGACCATCAGCATCAGCGGCGGGTTCAGCATGGTCTGATGTCCAGCAAGATAGGGAGGAGATTATGCTCCAGACAGACCTGATCGCCTCGATCCCGACGCTGCTCCGCCGTCAAGCGGATGCGCGTGGATCGAAACCAGCCTATCGCGATGCATCGACTATGGTCACTTATGGTGAACTCGCGGCACGTACAGGCAATGTCGCTGGGCATCTGGCCGACAACGGAGTCCGGCCGGGCGACAAGGTCGCGATCTTCCTTCCGAATTCGGTTGCCTGGGTCGAAAGTTGTTTCGCAATCAACCGCGCCGGTGGTATCGGCGTGCCGATCAGCTTCGAGGCGACAGAATCCGAAGTACTCTATCGGCTTCAAGATGCGCGTTGTACGGCAATCATCACAACGGACGAGCGCGCGCCACTGATCGTAAAGTTAAAGCAGGAGACGCCCGATCTGAAGCTGACTATTCTGACCGGGCAAGGACCGTCGTCCGTGGCAGCACTGCGCTATGAACAGCTCGCAACATCGGCGTCAAAGTCCGCGCCACGAGATCCGTCGGAGATTTTCGAGCCCGCCTTTATCATCTACACCTCCGGCACTACCGGTCGAGCCAAGGGGGTGCTGCTGTCTGTCCATAGTATGTTGTGGGTGAACGCCGCCTGCTGGGCGCCCATCGCCGGATTGTCGGAAAGCGATGTTGTGCTCTCGCCGCTGCCGCTGTTTCATTCCTATGCGCTCAATCTGTCAGTCCTGAGCATTCTGGCCGTCGGCGCAACTGAATACATCATGGAGAAATACTCGACGACCGACGCCGTACGCATGCTGAAGAGCGGCGAGTTCACGGTGTTTCCTGGCGTTCCGACGATGTTTCACTACTTCCTCGAAGCGACAAAGGCAGAGCCTGGCCTGAAACTGCCCAATCTCCGGCTCAGTATGTCAGCCGGCGCGATCATGCCGGCAACGCTGAACCGTGAGTTTGAAGGTCGCTTCGGCATCAAGCTGCTCGATGGTTACGGGATCACGGAGACATCGACAATGGTGACGATGAATTGGCCGGTCGGCGAGCGCGTGATGGGATCATGCGGACTGCCGCTGCCGGGCCTCGCTGTCCGTATTATCTCGCCGGCAACCGGCGAAGACGTCGCGACGGGTGAGGAAGGCGAACTGATAGTGCGCGGGCCCAATCTTATGAGCGGGTATCACAACAAGCCTGAGGAAACAGCGTCCGCGTTACGCAAGGGCTGGTATCACACCGGCGACCTGGCGAGGAGCGACAGTAATGGCTTTCTGACGATCACGGGCCGTCTCAAGGAACTCATTATCCGTGGCGGCCAGAACATCGCTCCCGCAGAGATCGAGGAAGCGGTCAATCTCATGGACGATGTGATCGACAGTGCGGTGGTAGGGGTGCCGCACGAACATCTCGGGGAGGTACCCGCTCTGTTCGTCGTTGCTCGAGAGGGGGCTGGCATCGGCTCGAAAGATATTCTGCAGCACTGCCGAGGGAAGCTGTCGCCGTACAAGGTGCCGTTCTCGGTTCATTTCGTGGAAGAGATCCCGCGCACAGGATCTGGTAAAATCATCCGCTTCAAATTGCGTGAGACCCTCGTCGCTCCAGCTAACAAGGCATCGTAAGATGGCATCCAAACTGCTGCTGAAAGATCCTTCTCTATTGCGTGACGCGTGCTTCATTGGCGGCGCATGGGTCGCAGCCGATGGCGGCGGCACCATTAAGGTCGATAACCCCGCCAACGGCGAGATCGTCGGCAGCGTGCCGAACATGGGCGCAGGTGAGACAAAGCGTGCCATCGAACAGGCGAATGCCGCGCTGCCAGCCTGGCGCGCCAGGACGGCGAAAGAACGCTCTGCCGTTTTGCGCAAATGGTTCGATCTGATGATGGCCAATCAGGAAGATCTCGCCATCATCATGACGGCGGAGCAGGGCAAGCCACTGGCCGAAAGTAAGGGCGAGATCGCCTATGCGGCAAGCTTCATCGAATGGTTCGCAGAAGAAGGCCGGCGCATCTACGGCGACACGATTCCGCCGTTCAGTTCGGATCGCCGCATTGTCGTATTGAAGCAACCGATCGGCGTTTGCGCGGCGATCACACCGTGGAATTTCCCTGCTGCGATGATTACGCGCAAGGCAGGGCCGGCGCTGGCGGCGGGCTGCACGATGGTGGTGAAGCCGGCCAGCCAGACGCCGTTGTCGGCGCTGGCTCTGGCTGCTTTAGCCGAGCGCGCCGGAGTGCCGAAGGGTGTGTTCTCCGTGGTGACCGGATCGGCCTCCGCGATTGGCGGCGAAATGACGTCCAACCCGATCGTGCGCAAGGTGACTTTCACCGGCTCGACCGAGATCGGCAAGAAGCTGATGGAGCAATGCGCATCCACGGTGAAGCGGACCTCCATGGAACTGGGCGGCAATGCGCCGTTCATCGTGTTCGACGACGCCGACATCGACGCCGCCGTCAAAGGCGCGATGGCGTCGAAGTACCGCAACGCCGGCCAGACCTGTGTCTGCGTCAACCGCATCTTCGCGCAGGAAAAGATCTACGACAGGTTTGTCGAGAAGCTGTCGCAGGCGGTACGCGATCTCAAGGTCGGCGACGGTTTTGGCGAGGGCGTTACCATCGGGCCGCTGATCAACATGGCCGCCGTCGAGAAGGTCGAGGAGCACATCGCCGATGCGACGGCCAAAGGCGCCAGGGTTGCGGTGGGCGGCAAGCGTCACGCGCTCGGCCGTACATTTTATGAGCCGACGGTCCTGACCGGTACGACCCCGGACATGCTGATTTTCCGCGAGGAGACGTTCGGCCCGGTGGCGCCGGTGTTCCGGTTCACGACGGAAGAAGAAGCCATTCGGCTGGCCAATGACACCGAGTTTGGGCTCGCTGCGTATTTCTATGGTCGCGACATCGGCCGGGTGTGGCGCGTCGCCGAGGCGCTGGAATACGGCATGGTGGGGATCAACGAGGGCATCATCTCGACCGAGATCGCACCGTTCGGCGGCGTCAAGGAAAGCGGCAACGGCCGCGAAGGCTCCAAGTACGGCATCGAGGACTATCTCGAGATCAAGTATCTCTGCATGGGTGGGATTTGAGCGGATAGAT
>JAGVII010000273.1 GCA_020056155.1 Afipia sp. | reverse complement strand
GCCGGTGTTGGCGGCCTGAATGACCTGCACGCCGTTGCCGATGCCGTCGAGGAGGTTGTTGATGTCGCTGGCGCGGGCATCGAGGCCGGCGGCAGTGAAAAAGTTGGTCGGATTGTCGAGAGCGGTGTTGACCTTCTTGCCGGTGGCAAGGCGGGTCTGGGTGGTGGACAGAAGATCAGCGGTCGACTGGAGCGAGAGCAGGTTCTGACGAACCGACGACGAGAGAACGATACCGGACATGGAACTACCTTTCTGGTGTTACGCAACGTGTACAAGCGTGTCGCCGATTTCGATCAGCGGACCGCTGCACATTGGAAGCAACAATCTAAAAAGGTATGAACCGGGCCGGTCCAAGTGTCCGGATCAGGACGTGGCAGGTGCAGCGCGGCAATTCACGATTGTGCTGATCTGACAAGGGTATTTCTTAAAACCAATCGCTGTGGAGAGAGGTCGGCGTTTACCTCGCGTTAACCATAAAGCGAAAGGATCGCCCCACTTGCCGGATCCCATTGAAACCGGCGCGCACGGGAGAACCGCCATGGCTTTGAAGGTCGAACTCAAGCCGCACGAGAAGATCATTGTCGGCTCGTGCGTCATCACAAATACCGATCAGCGCGCAAAATTCCTGATCGAAGGAGAGAGGCTGCCAGTCTTGCGAGAGAAAGATATCCTGACACCGGACATTGCCGACACGCCGGCCAAGCTGATCTATCTGGCGGTCCAGCTGATGTACATTTCGCACGACCCGCAGGAGCACCACGCGGTGTACTTCGACGTGATGCGCGACTTCCTGAGCGCGGTACCGAGCGCCGCAGGCATGGTCGAGGAGATCAATAACTACATCTTAAGCGGCGACTACTACAAGGCACTGAAGGAATCCAAGAAGCTGATCGCTTACGAGAAGCGCCTGATCGATCAGGCCCGGACCGAAGCCGGCTTCAGCAGCGCCGCCTGACACCACACGCAGACCAGCATACGAACAGGCCTCCAGAAGGAGGCCTTTTTCGTTTCAGCGGCTGCGTTCGTTGTCGGAGATCAGTGTGCGAGACGATTGGCCCGCGGCGTGAGAGTGCCCGTCCGTCTACAGGAACTTCACCAGACTCATCTGATAGAGCGATGCGGTCGTCTGATACGACGCCTGCAGGGCCGTCTGGAACGCCAGGATCTTGGCGGCGACTTCGTTGTCGTTGATACCCTGGATCGAATCCAGCATCGACTGGGCGATCGCGCCCGTCTGGATCTGCCGATCCTTGGCCGTTTTGATCGCCGCCTGCGCACCGGCAAAGTCCGCCTGAATGTCCTGGATTGACTGCTGGCCGGGATGGACCGCGAGATTATCGACGGTCCGCGAGTTGAGTGCCGTGATCTGCGCGTTCGCGTTCGGGTTGTTCGCGTTGGTCGTCACCGCGGCATAGACCGCCATGCTCTTCAGCGCTTCGACGAACGCATGTTCGTTGGCGCGCGCGCCATACTGGACGCTGATCGACTGATCGACACCCGCGACCGCCGTTCCGCGCGCCGGATCGGTGCCGCTTTCGCCGGCGTACCAGGAGACGGTATCGGCCGGCGTTCCGTTTCGCAAAGCGACCGGCGGATTGGTCGCGGTATCGACGCGCAGCGGCGGAGACGAGCTGAAAAAATTATCCGATGCCGTGATCGCCGACGCGGCGACCAGCGATGTATTCGCCAGCGTTCCGACAGCCGTATTGAGCGCCGAGTTCAGATTCGCGGCCGTGTCGGCCGGGGTTGCGCCGATCGCGAAGCCGTCCACGGGCGTCGGCACCGCGGACGACGCGGTAAGTTCGATCGACTCCGTGGTGCCGTCGGGAAGGCTGAAGGTGAACCTGACCTTGTCGCCATCGTTCGGATTCGTCGCGCCGAGACTGACGGATATTTCAGACGGTGCGCCGGGAGGCGCCGCCGGCGGCGCTGGCCCGGTGACGGTCGCTCCGGTCAACGTTGACGTGATGGCGCTGAGTTTCAGTCCGAATGGCGATCCGGCGACATCCTCGCCAATCGTGACCGATGTCGGCGACGGCGACGTGATCACCAGACGCCCGAGCGCGTTGGTGCCGTCAGCCAGACCGCGCTCATCGATCACTTGATTCAATCCGGCCCGAGTCCCGCTGCCATTGAGGATGACATCGGCCGGCTGCGTTGCCGGCGTATCGGTGGAGCGGCCGGAGAACAGATAGCGGCCGCCGACCTCGGTGTTGAGCAGCGCGATTGTCTGCGTGAAAGACGCCATCGCGGTTTTCTGACCGGCGGTTTTGCCCGCGTTGTCCAGCGTCAGCGTCGAACCCGCCGCGGCGGCCTTGACCTGACTGGCCGCGCTGCTGATGCCCTCCAATGAAAGGTTCGCGATGTTGATGCGCGTGTTGAGCACCGTTGCGGTGTTCGCAAAGCTGGCGATGCCGGAAATCTGCGAGCGCAGGCCCGTCGCCACGCCTGCATCGACGCCGAGGCCGGCATAGGAGGTCGACTTCTTTCCGGACGCAAGCTGCTGCGTCAGGGTATCGAGCTGGGTCTTGAGATTGATGATCGCCGAGCCGAGATATGAGGTCCGGCCGCTAACGCCCTCGATAGTCATGAGACCCTCATATTGCCTGCATCAATGACTGGAACATCGAATTGACGGTGGACATCACCCGCGCATTCGCCGAGTAGGCATTTTGCAGCGCCAGCAGATTGGCCATTTCCTCGTCGATATCGACACCCGACACTGAATCCATTTTCTTTTGCAGCGTGTTCAGCACGACATCCTGGCCGTCGGAGAGCAGTTGCGCCGACGCCGCGGCATTGCCCTGCAGGCTCGTGAACTGCTGCGTGAAACCGAGCAGCGTGCCCTTGTAAGGCGTTGCGTTCGATCCGACGCCGGTCGAAGCCGAATAGCTGAAGCTGCCCGAGGTCAGTTGCGACAGAATGTAGTCCGAACGCGTGGTATCGCCGGCAGGCGTTGTCGCGCTGAAGGCGATCAGACGCGACGGATCGGCCAGCAATGCCGAATTGACGTTGATGCGCCCGGCAAGGCCGGTCTGCTGCGAGCCCGTTGCTGTGATCGTTCCGGAATAGATATGTCCGCCGTCGGTGAACAGCGGCAG